>JAFXIM010000266.1 GCA_017533165.1 Eggerthellaceae bacterium | reverse complement strand
CCAACCTGTTGTGCCAGGGCATGGTCCTCGATGCCAACGGTGACGTCATGAGCAAGTCCAAGGGCAACGTCATTGCCCCTGAGGACATGATCGCCGAGTACGGTGCCGATGCGGTGCGTGCCTATATCCTGTTCATGGCTCCGCCGGACAAGGAACTTCTGTGGAATGAGGACGGCCTGGCCGGATTGTTCAAGTTCATCAATCGCGTGTGGCGTCAGGTCAACGATCTCGTAGGCCTTGCCGGCGAGGACACGCTGTTCGAGCCGGGCGCAAGCTCTGAGGAGGTCAAGGCGGCCGCGAAGCTGCTTAACCGCGAGCGTCATCGCGTGGTGGGCAAGGTCATCGATGACTTCGATCGCAATAACTTCAACACTGCTATTGCGGCCATCATGGAGCTTTCCAACGCAGCGGGCAATTTCCTGCGCAAGGCTCCGGCCGAAAAGCGCGCCAATTGCGATTTCTGCGGTCCCATCTGCGCCGATGTTGCTGAGGTCCTGGTGAAGCTTATGGCTCCCATCTGCCCGCATTGGGCTGAGGAGCTGTGGCAGACGGTGCTCGGTCATGAGGATTCCGTCCATGTTCAGGCATGGCCTACCTTCGACCCCGAGCAGGCCAAGGCTGACGAAGTTGAGCTGGCGGTTCAGCTCAACGGCAAGGTGAAGGCGAAGATCACCGTTGCCGCCGACGCCGCTGAAGACGATATCAAGGCATGCGCTCTGGAGGCCGTTGAAGCTGCCGTTGCCGGCCTCGACGTGAAGAAGGTCGTCTACGTTGCTGGCCGTCTCGTAAACATTGTGGCGAAATAGCCTTATCTGAAAGCATGAAGAAATGCCAGTCGCCGTGAGGGGACTGGCATTTCTTGTATCAGACGTCGTTCGTTCGATCGCGTCTGAGCCGATGCTTAGCGTATCGAGCTTGCGCCCGCGGTCCAGACCCGTTCTATTCTCCCATCATCTTGTCGGCTTCGGCGGGTGTATGGCCGTTGCATGCCCAGGCGCGTGTGCTTTGGACGAGCTTGGCCGTCTGCTTGATCGCCAGGTTGGCCTGAGCTTCGTTGGCAAAGGGGCCGGGAAGATATTCTTCAAACAGAGTTTCTATGAGCACGTCGTTGCGCACGCCTTGACGCGCGCATTCCTGCACGAAGGTCACCGTGCTCGCTGCGGATGCGGCGGCTTCGGGGAAGAAGCCCTCAAGCAGCTCGGTCAACAGCTCGGCTTCGAAGTTCTCCTCGAAATAGCTCGGATTCGCATGGGCGACGAAGATCTCCTTTTCCGGAATATGGCGTGGAAGGCAAGCTGCGTGTGAGTGCAGCTCTTGGGCGAAGGCGAGGCCGAGCCCCGCGCCGTCCTGGAAGATCTCGTGGGCTATGAGGCCCTGCTCGTCAAAGTAGGCCCATACGCCTTCGCTCGCCACAAGTCCCAAGATGGTCTCCCTGACTTCGTCGGCGGAAAGGCTCAGTTCAGCTTGGCTTTCGATGATCTGCACGAGGTCTTCAAGGCAAATGACGCCGTACAGGTTCACAGCTGCATCGATGTACTGGTAGACAAGGTCGTTCTCGGCAGCATATTCGAGGAAGCCTTCGGCGATGACCTCCTCGCAGCTTCTCCTGATCTCATCGGGCACGACGTAGGTGAAGGCGTCTTTTTGGGCAAAGGGGAAGGTAAGCATCATGGAGGAGAGGGCATCGAGTAGTCCGCGCAGACGTGCGTGTGGGTTGTTCTCGTCTTCGCCTTCGGGAGCGAAGGAGAAGGTGCCTGCGCGCATGATCTCGAGGTAGTCTGCTCGGATGCTCGGACTCATGTCGAGCATGGTGATCTTCTGGATGAGGGGATGCGTGAGCAGAAAAGCCGCCCGCTCCTCGAGCTCTCCACGAGAGGCCGTCTCGAGATCATAGGGCTCGAAGTGCAGGCCGTACATCTCGCATATGAGCATGAGCTCGTCATCTTCGAGTATCTGCAGGATGTCGGCAAGCGAGGAGAGGGGATTTGAGTCAATCGCGGCAAGACCGGATCTCTCGATCATGTCTACGAGCTGCTCGAGCTCCTCTTCCGATAGCAGGGCAATCTGAGCGGCTACCTCATCGGGGCTCATATCGGCAAAAGCTTCAAAGTCGAGTTCTTGGTTCACGGGATTGCTCCTTCGGGGTTCGTATGATGCGAATCATGATAGCCCACTTAGAGGGAACGGGGCCAAGGGCGCCAAAGAAGAAAGGGAAAAGGGAGGAAGAAGTGGAATCAGATTCGATCTTCTTTTGGCTATTGACAAGTAGTAGACAGCATCTTATAGTATGCAATGTCTAAAACACGCAAGGAATCGACCCGTCATCCTATGAGGATGCCGGGTCGATCTCTTTATGGGCTCCTTGGCTTTGCCTGACGTGCGCAGCTTGGCGGTTTCCCTCGTCCAGATGGCTAAACTTTTGTTTCAAGCGGGAATAGTACCCAATTGCTTTCTATATCGGGAGTATCATGGAGCGACTATCGTCTATTACGCGGAAAGGGCAATCATGTATAAGATTCACTGCCTGAACAATATCTCTCCCGTTGGTCTCGAGCTTCTTTCCGATCAGTATGAGCTGACCGACCAGATCGAAGAGGCGGATGCCATCCTGGTGCGCAGTGCCAACATGCACGAGATGGAGTTCTCTCCCAATTTGAAGGCCGTTGCTCGCGCGGGTGCTGGCGTCAACAACATCCCGCTTGAGAAGCTTGCGGAGGCGGGCGTGCCTGTGTTTAACACCCCAGGAGCAAACGCCAATGCCGTCAAGGAGCTGGTGATTGCGGGAATGCTCCTCGCTTCCCGCGATATTATCGGTGGTGCTGCGTGGTGCAGGGCAAATGCGGAGGATGAAAACATCGGAAAGTCTGCCGAGAAGGCGAAGAAGCAGTTTGCTGGCACCGAGATCTTCGGTAAGACCCTTGGTGTCTTAGGCTTGGGCGCTATCGGCAAGATCGTTACCGTTGCTGCCGAGGCCCTGGGTATGAAGGTTGTCGGGTATGACCCCTATCTTGATGCTGAGAAGGCGGCCGCTATCTCCGGTACCATGAAGTTTGTCACCGAGCTCGATGATCTTTTGGTG
>JAFXIM010000265.1 GCA_017533165.1 Eggerthellaceae bacterium | reverse complement strand
TCGCCAGTTTCTCGGGAACGCCCGTCATACCGAAGATAGACGTTCCGTCGGGGCAGGAGTGCCTGAACGGCGGCATGAGGATGCTCGCTCCGCGACGCGCAGCCATCATGGCAGCGCAGAAGCGCAGGTTCTCGGGCGGCATGGGAACGTCGGGCAGCAACTCGTCCTTATCGATGAGGCTCACCGCCACGGGCTGCCAGCGTAGGCCCAGCTTCTCCATGATGATGCGCTGCCATTCCGCATACTGCTTGCGGGTTTCGGCATCGATGGGCTCGGCGCGCGGCTCGTCGGCAAAGGGGTCGTAAGTCGCATCGCCCGTTGCCTCCACCAACAGCGCACGCTGCGGGCAGTTGCCGGAGCACGTGGTGCAACCTACGCAGGCATCGATGTGCGCGGCGTAGGGATAGCCGTTCTCGTCAAGCTCAAGCACGTCACAGGGGCAGAAGGCAACGCACAGCTCGCACTGAACGCAGCGCTTCGGGTCGTTCACAATGTTGTAGTCAGCCATTTCTTCTCTTTCACAGGTTAGCAAGGCCATCCGACGAGCGGCGCTTCCGTCGAAACGCCGCCTTCCGGCTCATCGCCTTGCAACTTCAGCTCTTCGGTCGTCGAACTATTCGGCTACCGTAGGACGATCGCCGATTCCGCGCAGCTCTTCCTTGCCCCACGGCGGATACACGCGCTTGCCGCAAGCGTCGGTCAGGTGGTAGGAGCAGAACGGGATGGCGCGACCGTCGGGAACGGTCACCATCATGGAGCATTCACGCAAGCGCTGCGTGTCCATGCTGTAGACGTCCATGTAGTTCATGATGATGACGGAAAGGCCCGTCTTCACCTCGATGCCCTTCTTGTACAGGATGTCGAGGAACACCGACCCCTGCGGGCTGTCAGGGCTGTAGCCGGCGGCATACTCCTCCATGGTCATACGCTGCGTTGCCGGGTAGAAGCCGCTCGGATGCTCCGCATCGTCGCTCTTCACCAGGAACACGCCCGTGTCGCACAGGGGATTCGAGCAGCCAAGGGGCCAGATGTCCTCAACCTTGAGCAGCCCGTCGGACTGCTCGGCCAAGGAGAAGATGACGTCACCCGAGGACATGGGGATCACGCGGTGCGCATCAAAGCGACCAGAGGTGAAAGCCGGCTGCAATGCAAGGCCCGCAACCACATCGGAGTTCTCAAGAGCAAAGCGCAGAAGATCGCCGAGCTGATTGTCGTTCACGCCGGAGACAACCGCAACGGAAAGCACGCACTGGATGCCCACCTCGCGGCAGCGCTCGATAACCTTGAGCTTGATGTCAAGAATGTCGCGACCGCAAGTTGCCTCGTACACGTCACCGGTCAGGCCGTCAAAGGACAGGTAGACTCCCGTAAGGCCAGCCGCCACCAGGTTCTCGAGATAGCCATCGCGCGCGGCGATCACAAGGCCGTTGGTGTTGATCTCAATACCCCAGAAGCCCTTTTCACGACCCATATAGATGATGTCGATCAGGTCCTTGCGACAAGTGGGCTCACCGCCGGTAATCTGCACGGCGCCATCGGTGCCAACAGCGTTGGCAATGACATCGTACATGGTGGATATTTCCTCGATGGTGGGGTCATCTTCGCCACCTGCAGAGCTTGCAAAGCAAACGGGACATCTAAGGTTGCAATTACGCGTAACCTCGATCTCGAGCAGCGTGCCGCGACGCTCGTGACGCCCGCAAGTACCGCAACCGTGGGGGCAGGGACCCGTGATGGGCGTGGTGTTCTGCGGTCTGGTTTTGGGGAAAGCCTCGGAGCGCAACCACTCATAGTGATCCGCGTCGGGCCACATCCGCGTGTCAAGCTGACCGTGCTCGGGGCAAGTACGGCTCATCCATACGACGCCCTGCTCATCGGCATACACCTGAGCGGGCAGCTCCTTCAGGCAGGTCGGGCACAGTGCGCCCGTCTTATGCAGATTACGCATCGCTTATTCCTCGTCGATATACTGGCGCGGGTCATGTTCCTCGTTGGGCGGGGTGCTCACGCGAATGCCCATGAAGTCAACCCAGTCGAGAACGCGACGCGGTACGAACAGCTCGGGCTGGTACTTAGCAGCTCGCTCGATGGCGCGCATGCAGGAAATGGCGTGTGCAAGGTCGGTCTTCTCATCGATGTCGGCAATGGGCGAGAAGTATGCGCAGGGGATGTTTTCCGCGTCAATCTTCTCCACGTAAGCGTCGAGTGCCGGCTTGCCGTTGAGGTTGTAGTACACACCCTGGTGATCAATCGGGGTGTTGTAGCTGAAGCCAACAAGCGAGGTGCCGCACTCCTGGCAGGGTGCTTGAACAAAGCCCGGCGTACCCTGAGCTTGGAAGTAGTCAAGCCACTGGAATGCCTGAGTGATGTGGGACTTCGGCATGGTGGGAATGTCGCCACCGACGGACACGATGTGCTCGTAGCCCATGTCGAAGATCTGCTTGAACGCATCGTCGAAATGATCGTCGAAGGTTGCGCCCTTATCGGTGATGTAGTGGATCTCCATGGGCCAGGGGCCGATGGCGTCGAAAGTCTCCTTCATAAGGGCGATGTTGCTTGCCGGAGTGGTGGAGATGAAGAAGTCGTAGGTGATGACGTCGGCGTTGGGGTCGGCCGCTACCTTCGCATCGTTTGCCCACTTAAGCTCAAACAGTGCATGCATGCAAGCCTCGCACACGTCATACAAGCTGCGCTTGAAAAACTCTGCCGCTTGCTCGGGGGTGAGGAAACCGCCGTGCTCGATGGTCAGGCGCGTCTTCACCAGGCCCGGCATGGGCGGCTTGCTGAATACCAACAGCGCTTGCTTCTTTTCTGCCACTTCTCTTTCTCCTTTACTGTTCAGGGGTAAACCCAGGTTGCCAAGTAAGTTTTTCATCCACTTTTCGGATGACGCAATCGATGGCGTTGTAAGCCCAGGTGCCGATCATTTGCTCGCCTTGGTTGATGTCGCACGAGGTGAGGCAGTTGATGTTCGACTCCCACATGCCGCCGAAGTTCGGCGCACCGGGGATCCACTCGGGATGCCACCATCCGTAGTCTGCAGATAGTAGACCATATCTTATATCTACCGTCTCCAAAATGAAACGGGCCTCTCCCCTATCGGTCGAGATTATTACGCAATCACCCGCGTTCATGCCCAAATCGGCAGCAGTCTGCTCGCTCATCTCCACGACGGGATACGAATGCTTCTTTCTGAAGGCCTCGTTGTTGAAGTACATGGAGGCATTGTAGGGCTGCTTGCGAGGGCCGGTAAGCAGGGGCATGTGAGTGCCGCCCTCTGCCTCAGCGTGTGCAATGAATTCGTCGGAGCACAGGCGGAAGGGCGCGCACTGCTCCGGAAGTCGCGGACCGCCAAGGGCCGCGAGCGTCTCACTTGCAAGCTCGATTTTTCCCGTAGTGGTGGCAAAACCCTGGGGCTTGCCTTCCCCATCAAGCTGGAGGTGCTTGTAGTAACCGTAGGGCTGGTGGCACAGGCCGAGCATGCAATAGGTTTCCCAATCCATACCGCAGGGCTCAAGTGTTGCAGCGATGGCGTCTTCGAAGGTCTCCTCAGGCCAGAACTCAGCCTGACCCAGCTTGAGGCCGAGCGCACGCAAAATATCGTAGTCACACTTGCGCTCGTAGTAGGGCGCAACCGCCTTCGGGCCGCCGTAAGCGATGTTGGCAACGCCGCCGTGCGCCTGGAAGAGCGGGCGCTCAATGGCGCCTGCCGAGGGCAGCACGAAGTCTGCGATGGAGGCCGTGGGGGTCATGTAGTAGTCAAGCACCACAATGAGGTCGAGACCCATGAAGGCTTTGAACACGCGATGCGTGTCGGCATAGGTGAGCAGCGGATTGGTCGCGTTCACGATGAGCGCACGGATGGGGTAAGGATCCCCCGTCTCCATGGCGCGCAGCACCAGATCAGGGTGCGCCGAAGTAAGGTAGCGCGCGGGGAGCTTGCGACCGAGGCGCTCGGTGAGCTTGGCCACGTGCGCATAGCCCTCATAGCACTGCAGCGGGGTGTAGGGCGTGTTCAGGCACAGCTCGGAAAGCTCGTCCATGTGATTGAGGGTGAGCTCGAGATCCACTTCGGGAACGAAGTCGCTGCCTTCGGCAAGCACGCAAGAGCCCGGCTTGTCCACGTTGCCGGTAACGGCGCGCAAACAGCAGATGGCACGATGCGTGGGCGCCACGCTGGCTCCCACCTGATCGATGCCACGACCGGAGATAAGAGCCGCCGCCTTCGCCTGGCCAAACCAACGAGCTGCCTGAATGATATCAGCCTCAGGCACGTCGCACACCTGCGCAACGTAAGCAGGCGTATACTTTTCGACATGCGCCGCCAACTCGTCATAGCCATGGCACCACTGGTCTAGGAATTCCTGGTCAACCAGGCCCTCGGCGATGATCACGTTGATGAAGCCAAGCGCCAGAGTGCAGTCGGTGCCGGGCTTTGGCGCAATCCAAAGATCAGCCACAGATGCGGTGCGGGTGCGACGCGGATCAATGACGACCAGCGGAACATCCGACTTCCCCATCTTACGGATGGTCTGCCAGAACATGGAGTTATCGGATTCGGCAGGGTTGGTTCCCCAGACGAACAGGCATTCAGTGTCAGCCGAAATGTCGATTTCAACGGTCCAGCCAAAGGTGAGCACGTCCATCCAGATACGGGGGTTCCAGCATATCTGACCGATGCCAACGTTATTGGGCGAGCCGAACAGGGTCATGAAGCGATGAAGCGGCCAGAAAGACGCATGAGGGCCACCAATCATGGAGGCCAGGGTGCCGGCACCGTGCTGATTTCGCAGAGCGGTCAGTCGATCGGCAATCTCTGTGAGCGCATCGTCCCAGCCAACACGTTCCCACTGGTTCGAGCCGCGCTCACCGACGCGCTTGAGCGGGTAGTTCACGCGATCCGCCCCATCAAGGGCATCGAGGTTCATACGCCACCTACGGCAGCCGGCCAGGATGCGCGCATCGTAGGGATAACGCGTGGGATCGGGTTCGAGGTCGATCACGCGACCGTCCTCCACTGTGGCGATGAACGCACAGCAATACCCGCAGTAGTGGCAGTTCGTCGGCTTCTTCCCCTGCAAAATGCTTTCCTCCGTTAATCTACTCCGGCCTTTCGGCTGAGCTGGTCTGGCTTCCCTCGGTTCGGCTTCGACCGTCAGCTAAGCCAACCCGACAAAGGATCGGCCACTTTCATCAACTTCCTCTGCGCCCAGGTTCTCGTCGAACAGGAAGCGCAGCTTCATAAGACCACCTGTAAGCGCCCAGTCAATGCGCCAGCTGTACAGAAGCTCCAAGTAATGAACCGCCTGCACGTAAGGCTGGCAGAACGTCAGCTGGAAGGCGCAGCTTAGGCAAGCGGTCACCAGCGCATCGGCGTTGACGTTCACCGCCTCTTCGCCATTGCGGTAAGCCAGCTTGTCCGCAGCCTCATACTTACCCGCGGCGCGGGGCAGCGAGCCACAGCACAAGGATCTGCTACGAGAATGCTCGGGATCCACCCAAAGATCCTCGGGAATGATCTCGCGCAAGCCATCGGCGAACTCGCCCTTGTCACGATCGGGACACGAATCATGGGTGCACAAAAGCACGCTTTCGTTCGCGTCGCCCTTGATCAACTGGGCTGCGGTAGAGCCGTCTACACGATAACCAAGCTTGGCGAGCTCAGCGGGCAGCGCAACTACCTCAATGCCGCGCTCGGCCATGCGCTCATCCTTCTCAAAAGCCTCGCGAAGGGCCTTTACGCAGTTCGGACAGGCAGCCACGATGCGCTTGATGTCGGTTTCGAGGAGTCGCTCGATGAGCTGCTCTTCGAAGCTTGCTCTCTTCTCATCGCCTTCAGGCTCGTAGCTGAGAATCTTGCCACAGCAGAGAAAGGAGATGCCGTCAGCTAAGTCATGCTGCTTGAGTGTGTCGAACACCGCCGCCACCAAAGGAAGCGCATAGTTGATGAATGAGCAGCCGGGGAAGAAAAGAGACCTGCACGGCTCAATCTCACCACGCGTGATACGCGTGTCAAGCATGGGGAATTCACATTCGATAGTAGAACCCGTCAGGGCATCTTTGAACTGGTACTCCATGATTCCTCCGTTCTATTTGTTACGGGTCGCAAAGCAACGCTCATTGTCGCGCCATTATGGTTTTCTTTCACGCTTGCTGGAAATTTGCGTTATATGCCATGTCATTTGGTCAAACGGCCGTCACTAAGGCTGCCTTCGAGCGCGAGCCCACCCGACATCCGAAAGCCTTTGCGCCGCCGAGAATCAGGTCCCCGAATTCGCTTGCAGCAGCATCATAAGATGGCATAGAAGGAAAATTTCCGCCACAAAGGGAAGGGGGCCCGGCCGTCAGGCCAGGCCCCCAGTAGTGCTACAGATCGAAGACACGCATAACTTCGATCAAAGGAGACGAGTTTCTAGAACTCATTCTCGCCGTTGTAGTCCCAACGCTTTGCGAAAGCGTACTTGTGGTTAGCAACGCGATTCATGTAGCGCTCCTCGCCCGGCAGCGGAGCACGGTCGTCGGTGCTGACAACCATGAAGCGAAGCAGGCAGCCGCCGCAGAGGACGAGCACGGGAGCAACAACGGAAGAAGCCACGCCGTGGCCGCCACCGAGGTAAAGAGCCAGCGGGATGAGCAGGCCGACAAGGACCATGCCGATCCAGAACAGCGGAGCATAGGAACCGCAAACCCAGCGCTTTGCAGCCTTCTTTGCGGTGACGTTGCCGGCGCCCAAGAAGGACAGAACCATGGTCAGCAGCACGATGATCTCGGTGATCACGAGAATGATGTCGACGGTGTGCAGGACATGGTTGACCTCAGCAGCAGCAACGAGGTTCTCAAGCGTAGCCTGAGCCGGGAAGCCGCCGATGGAAAGAACGACAGCAGCGCAACCAGTGGAGATTGCGGAAATGGTGAAGAGCACGGGCAGAGCCGGGGTGGCCCAGAATGCATGTGCCTTCAGGGTGGACAGCATGATGCCGGTGTACATCATGATGCACAGGCCGAAGAAACCGCCAACCAGCAGAAGCGGGCTAGCAATGGGCTTCAGCAGATTGCTCAGCGGAGCGAGGAACGCCCAGCTGTCGCCGAGGAATGCAACGACGAAGATCATGGACACGATGGTGTCAATAACCAGGAACACTGCACCCCACTTGATGACGGAGGTTGCGGTACGGAAAACGCGCCAGAAGACACCCGGCTGACCAAGGTCAACAAGCAGGCAGACAAGGCCGATGCAGATGCAGACGAACGCAATGAGGACAGGCATCGCAAAGATCTGGGTGTGACCCGGAAGCACGAAGCTGTCGAAGATGGCGGACAGGAACATGATGCCGCCAGCCAGACCGCCCAGGAACAGGTACAGGGCGATAGGCGGTTCCCAATAATGATGCTTCATTATGCCTTACCTCCCAAATCCGGAATGTAGTAGACCTGAGGCTCGGTGCCAAACTCCTCGAAGAGGCGCTCGGTCTTAACGGAGCCGATGAGCTTCGAAACCTCGCTGTTGGGATCGTCGAGGTCGCCGAAGATACGTGCCTTCTGATGGCAGGTCAGCACGCAATAGGGCTGTGCGCTCGGGTCCATCTGACGCTTGTCGCGGCAGAAGGTGCACTTACGCACAAAGCGGTGCAGGCGGTCCTCCATGTGGGAAGCATCGCGCATGCCGTAGGGGCAGGCGTTGACGCAAACCTTGCAGGACATGCACTTCTGGGGGTCAACCCATACGGTGCCGTCCTCGTCCTGGATGCTGGCGCCGTTCGGGCAGCAGGGAACGCACTCGGGATTCTCGCAGTGCATGCAAAGGGTGGGGACGAAGGTCTTGTGGACGTTCGGCCACTCGCCCTGAGCGCCCTCGGAGAAGACGGGGCAGTAGATGATGTCGAGCGGGAGCTTATTCCAGGTACGGCAGGCAACCGTGCAGGAATGGCAACCGATGCAACGACGCTGGTCGATGACCATTACGTAACGAGTCATATTCTTTCCTTCCTACTTTCCGTCGCCGTTAGTCCATGGGCTCGTAGGACATGCTGTAGCGCTTGCCAGACTCGAGGTCGACGAGGCAGCCCTGAGCACCGTCATACATGTAGCCGTAGTTTGCGTCATGATATGCGCCCGTTGCCGGGTCCATCATCCAGCCACTGTTGGGATCGTAAGCGTAGGGCTTGCCCTCAAGGCGAGCATAGCCAAGCTCAGAATCCCAGATGAGGGTGGACGGGAACTCGTACGGAGCAGCCTCATAACCCGGATAGCAACGGATACCGCAGACCTCTACGATCTCCTCGCGCTCCATGGTGTACTTCTTGCCGGTTGCGTCGTCAACGAGGCACTGAGCAGCAGCATCGTAGCGCCAGCCGGTGTAAGCGTCGTGATAACCCTTGGTACGCGGGTTGATCAGCCAGCCAGAGTCATCCAGACGGAAGAAGGTGCCGTCCTGATAGATGGCGTCGCGCTGCCATACCCAGTGATAGCCCTCGGGGATCTCACGAGTGGGCTGCGGCTTCTCGAACGGAATCTTCTCACGGTCGAGCTTGGTCTGGCTCGGCATAACGTGGATACCCGGCTCGGAAGCAGAACCCGGGATGGAGAACTGAGTGTCGGCCTTGGTGAACTCATGGTCGAGATCAGTGAGCTTGTAGACCTTGCACATAAGGCCACGGTTAGCCCAGGAGCCGCCCATGGGATCGCAGTGCTCGTCGTCAACGGAGGTAAGGGTGTTGACGTTGGACTCGAGGCAGCCGAAGGGGTTCTCGAGGTCAGCAGAGCCGTCGCGCTCGGGGAACCACCAGCCGCGCGGTGCGAAGACCACGTTCGGGTGAACCTCAGCCTCGACGTTTGCGCGCATCTTGATACGGCCGCGGCGGGTCTCAATCCAGCACCAGTCGCCCTGAGCAATGTTGAGCTTCTCAGCGAGATGCGGGTTGATGGAGAAGTACGGATCCGGATAGATGAAGCGGATAGCCGGCATGTTGAAGTGCTCGGAGTGGTGATAGGGCATGAAGCCGCCACCGGTGGTCAGAACGATCGGGTACTCCTCGCAAAGCTCCGGAGTGTCGATCTCGTTCTCGATGCAGCCAACATAGGTGGGCATGCCAACGTAGCCGAGCTCACGCAGGATGGTGGAGTTGCACTCGACCTTACCAGACGGAGTCCAGAAGCCACCGTTTGCAACAAACTTGTTCTGATGCAGCGGCGGATAGTACATGCGGAAGTAATCGACGAAGTCGTTCCAGCAGGTGACGGGGAGGTTGAGGGGCTTGATGATGTCGTAGTAGCACTCCTCGATGGTCTCCCAGGGCCAGTTTGCCGGATCCTGACCGCATGCCAGGCCGAGCTTGCGCCAGAAGGTGAAGTCGTCATGACGGTCATACTTCGGCTGGATTGCACGGCGACCGCCCATGACGGAGTCGGTTGCGCCGTAGTGGGTCACGATGATCGGACGCTCGAGTGCGCCAGCAGCCGGGAAGATGTAGTCGGCGAACAGGGCCGTCGGGGTCATCCAGTAGTCAACGACAACCAGGAACTCGACCTTCTTCAGAGCGGCAAGGGTCATCTTGGCGTCGCCGTAGGAGTTGATCGGGTTGGTAGCAT
>JAFXIM010000264.1 GCA_017533165.1 Eggerthellaceae bacterium | reverse complement strand
GCTAGCTCAGCAAGCTGTCCGAGTTCAGCAGTCCCAGTAGGAAGTGAGTCCGCAAGCGCAGCAGGTAATGCAACAGCCGGCTCAAGGGGCTCAGCAGCCGGCGCGCATGCAGCAGCCGGCGCGCACGCAGCAGCCCCAGCAGGTAGCACGCCCCCAAGATCAGCAGGTGCAGAGGGCGGCTGATCCCGTGCGCGCGGCTGCAGTGGCACCTTCCACAGCTCACTACGATGAGGTTCCCGTAGACATCTACGATGACTACGTTCCCTATGACGATGAGGCCTGGGAGCCCGCGGGTGATCCCTGGGCGCAGGCTCAACCCGCCTCGAGCTCACCTTCGCCAGCTGCAAACGAAAACGCCGCATCCGCGATGGCGCCTGCGTTTGGCGCCCATCCCGCAGCCTCGTCCGCATCCGGCCGATCTGCGCACACGGGGTCCGCGGCAGTTGGCCAACCCGCACCGACCACGTCCGCACCCGCCGCAGCTGATCCCGCGTCCGCGGCATCACCTGCGGCCGCCGAGCCTTCCCTCGATGATCTCGACGCCATGCTCGCCTTCGGATTTGGCGCCGGTGTCACCTTCGAAGAGGTATAAGGCAAGCTCGCCCGAGTGTCGTCTGGCAGCCGCTAGGCAAGTGATCTATAGTGCACATAGCTGCTTTCCGGCAGCTCTACATACGAAAAGGAGATTCCGCTCATGGATATGAAGAAGATGATGAGGCAGGCTCAGAAGATGCAGGCTCAGGCTGCTCGTGCTCAGGAAGAGCTCGCAGCTATGGAGTTTGAGGCATCTGCGGGTGGCGGCATGGTGAAGGCCGTCGCCATGGGCGATATGTCGGTCAAGTCCGTAACCATCGATCCCGAGGCCATCGACCCCGAGGACGTCGAGATGCTTGAGGACATGATCGTCGCTGCCGTAAACGAGGCCCTGCGCACCGCAACCGCCGAGTCTAATGCTCGCATGGGCGCTGTCATGGGCGGTATGAAGATCCCCGGCCTGATGTAGTTTGACATCGGTAAGGTAATCGCACCGTGCAAGCCGCACCTGCCATACAGAAGCTGCTCGACGAACTCGAGCGTTTGCCCGGCGTTGGCCCCAAATCGGCACAGCGCATGGCGTATTGGATATTAAACGCCGATCGCGCTACTGCCATGCGTCTGGCTGACGCCATAGCCGAGGTGAAGGAAAACATCTGCTTCTGCGAGCGATGCTTCAACTATTCCGAAGGTCCCACCTGTGAGATCTGCGCCAGCACGCGCCGCGACCAGGGAATCATCTGCGTGGTGAGCGAGCCGCGCGACATTCCCTCTATCGAGCGTACGGGCGTGTTTTCGGGCGTATATCACGTGCTTGGCGGCGCGCTCAGTCCCATGGAGGGCATAGGCCCTGACGACCTGCGCATTGCCGAGCTTATCAGGCGCCTGGGTTCCGAAGACGTGCGCGAGGTGGTTTTGGCTACCAACCCCAACATAGAGGGGGAGACCACGGCGGCATATCTGGCGCGTATTATCAAACCGCTCGGGATTGAGGTGACGCGTCCCGCAAGCGGCCTTCCCGTTGGGGGAGATCTCGAGTTTGCCGATGAGGTTACTCTGGGCCGCGCCATCGAGACGCGACGCGCTTTGTAAGCCCTGGAGCGTGGCGAACCCTGCAGCCTGGCCGGGCGCGGCGAATCCCGCAATCATCGAGGCGCGGCAAGCCCTGCAAAAAAATCCTTTGGATTTTCTAAGGCGGGTGCTATACTTACCAGCGATCTAAGCGAAACATTCAGCTTCGTTGCAGATAGGCTCTGTTTTTGGAGGGGACAGGGTCTCTATCTCTTCGAAGCGCATAACGACCCGCATACAGAGTTTGTGTACGCGGGTCGTTTTGTTTTTCCTGGCGGCCTTATGCGCAGCGCTCACCTTTGCACAATCGCTCACCCAAAGCTGGCGCGGCCCTCTGGTAGTGATATACTCAAGCGAATTCGTAGGCTCACGTACCGAAGGTGCAGGCATGTCCAAGAAGATTCACGTTCCCTCGCCGGCAGTTGCCATTGTCGGCCGCCACAATTCCGGCAAGACCACCCTGATTGAAAAGCTCATCGCTGAGCTGGTTTCTCGCAGCCTTGATGTGGGCAGCGTGAAGCATCACTCCCACAAGGGCTTTGACATCGACTATCCCGGCAAGGACTCCTACCGCCATCGTGCGGCGGGTGCGTCCGAGACGGTCATCGCCGCTCCCGGTCAGATGGCCCGCATCAAGACGCTCGAGGGCGAAATCGAGTGCCATGAAATCGTACGCACCATGCCTGGCCATGACATCATCATTGTGGAGGGTTATCGCAAGAGCGGTCTTCCCACCATCGAAATCATGCGCGCCGGCAACGAAGCCGACGTTGCCGTAGCCGAGGCCTTCATCGAGGGCGCTCGTCAGGGCTGCTCGCTCGGATCCGACTTTACCCAGATCTCCCGCGCCCGCGCAGGCGGCCGCAAGCACGGTGGCTTGGTTGACCTCAAAGAGGAAACGGCCAAGGCTGCATCCGAGGGCACGCAGGTTTCTGCAATCGATCCCGCCGACGAGGCGCGCAAGGCCGACCTCAAGGAGAAGATGCCCACGGCTGATACCGTTGCCGTGGTGACCGACATCCCCGAGGCGTGCGAGGCTGCCAAACTCTTCAACATTCCCGCCTTTGACATCAACGACGTAGCCGGGCTTGCCGATTTCGTGCAGAACCGTTATGCCCGTCCGCGCATCTCGGTGGTTATCCAGGCAGGTGGCGAAAGCCGCCGCATGGGCCGATCGAAAGCAACCGTGCCCTTCGCCGGACGTCCGCTGATCATGAGGCTCATCGACCGTTTGTCCCCGGTAGCTGACGAGCTCATCATCACCACCAACGAGCGCGAGAACCTCGAGTTTCTGCATGAGGAATACCCCGACCTCGACATCAAGCTGGTGGGGGATGCCTTCAAGTTCCGCGGCGCGCTGCCGGGCCTCTACACCGCTTGCACCTCCGCGCGCAATCCCTACGTTGCCGTGGTTGCCTGCGACATGATCTTCGCGAGCGGATCTCTGGTCGTTGCTCAGTCGCTTGCCATGAACGAAACCGGCGCCGACGTGGTCGTGCCGGTGAACAAGCACGGTTTCGAGCCCTTCCACGCGCTCTACCGCCGCAGCACCTGCGTGCCGGCCATTCGCCGCGCGCTCGATCGCGGAGAGAAGCGCGCCCAGGCCCTCTACGAGGACCCGAAGGTCAACGTGCATGCCTTCGCTCAGGAGCGCGTGCTCGAGGCCGAGCCTCGCGGCGGCTGTTTCATCAACGCCAATACGCCCGACGAGCTCAAGCGCATCGAAGACTCCTATCTGGGCGAATAGCCGTGGTGCTTACCTTCTCTATCCCATGGCGAAGGTAAGCCTGTGTTCGAGGAAGGACCGTTAGGGAAACCATGCCCACGCTCAACGAAGTAGTCGATTTGGTGCAGGCCTTCGGAGGCCGATCCATCCTTACCGCCGATGCGCGTTGCGTTGCCGTGCGCAATCGCAACTCCAGATGTCAGCGCTGCGTGCAGACCTGCCAGTGGAAGGCCATTACCGCGCGCAACAACGAGATCAAGGTGGACATGGCCGAGTGCGTTTCCTGTGGCGCTTGCGTGGCCGTGTGTCCTATGGAGGCCATCCATTCGATTGATCCGCTGAGCGAGGATCTTGCCAATGCCGTGGCCGCAGCCGTGAACGCCGCGGATGGGAGCATGGCGGTCATCGCCTGCGCACGCATGGCTGCCCGCGAAGAAGGCGATCCCGAGATGTATGCCACCGTGCCTTGCCTGGCCCGCATCGAGGAGTTGCTGCTCGTGGAGCTTGCCGCCCGCGGTATCGAGGACATCGTGCTGGTGGATGGCGGGTGCGCAAGTTGCAAGTACGGCGCGGTTCGCCCCGCCATCGATGCTACGGTTGATTCGGCCATCACGCTGCTCGAATCCGTTGGGTCGGCGGCCATCATCACCTGCGATTCTGAGTTCCCGCCCGAGGTCGAAACGCACGACGCGCGCAAGATCATGGGTGCTGCGCGGCGCAGCTTCCTCACCGATACGAGCGGCATGGCCAAGGACATGGCTCTCATTGCCGTCGAGCAGGTGGTGGCGCAGAAGCTTGATCCCCAGCAGCAGAAGAAGATTCTCACGCTGCGTGATAAGCTTGGCGTGGGAAAGTCTGGCAAGCTGCCTCATTACGAGGCGAGCCGCAACATGCGCATGCTTGACGCTTTGTACGAGATGGGCGAGCCGGTGGTGTCCGAGCTTGATACGCGCGTGTTTGGCAGCGTGTCGCTTGATGCCGATTTGTGCACGGGCTGTGGCATGTGCGCCATGTTCTGCCCCACGGCGGCGCTTAGGGTGAGCGAGGAGAGCCATCCCGGGGAAGGTATGCGTTACTTCGAGTTTTCCGCTGCCGAGTGCGTGCAGTGCGGTCTGTGCGCCGATGCGTGCACCAAGAAGGCGCTGAATGTTTCTTCTCGGGTGAGCACAGCCGATCTGTTTGACTTCGAGCCGCGTTTGATCGAGGCGAAGAAGCCCTCTCGCTCGACACCGCTGTTCGGCCGCCGCCGTTAGGTGCGGCGTGGTGCGCCGGGTTGGAGCATGGCTGGGCGCGCGTTGGAGTGCGGGTGCAAGCTGGCGGGCCGGCTTTCTGGCGCTCGCGGACGCGTTGCGCACGAATTCCAACCAGTAAGACCAATTAAGGATAGACCCTTTGAATGAGGGCGCTCTGTGCTATACTTCGGGATACTTTACTACGGTAGAGTGGCAATGTGGTGGAGCGCAAGACGGGCGATCCGCCCTGAACTCACATCGAGAGGATCTATCATGAAGAAGAAGTTCACTTGGATCGTGGCGCTTGTGGCCGCGCTGTGCATGAGCATGCTGCTCGTTGCCGGCTGCAGCTCCGACAAGAAGGACGAAGCTCCTGCTGGCGGCGAGGCAACCAAGCTCGTCGTTGGCTTTGACTCCGGTTATCCGCCCTACGGCTTCGTGGCCGATGACGGTTCTTACGCCGGCCTTGACCTCGACCTCGCTGCCGAGGTTGCAAAGCGCAACGGCTGGGAGCTCGAGACCACCCCGATCGACTGGGATGCCAAGGACGCTCTCATCAATGACGGTTCCATCACCTGCATCTGGAACGGCTTTACCTATGAGGGTCGTGAGGATCAGTATGCATGGTCTGAGCCCTACATGCTCAACTCCCAGGTCATCGTCGTGAAGGCTGACAGCGGCATCACCAACCTCGAGGGCCTCGCTGGCAAGGCTGTCATGACTCAGGTCGAGTCCGCTGCTCTTGACGTTCTCGAGGGCGAAGACAACGCTGCTCTGGTTAAGACCTTCGCTAACGGCCAGGTTCAGACCATCGCTACCTACAACGACGCTTTCATGCAGCTTGAGACCGGCAACGTCGACGCTGTTGCCTGCGACCTCTCCATCGCTGCTTACCAGATGGCTGCTAAGCCCGGCGTCTACACCCAGATTCACGAGCTTTCCGCTGAGCACTATGCAGTCGGCTTCAAGCTGGGCAACGAGGCCATGGCTGACCAGGTCACCGCAACCCTGAAGGAAATGACTGCTGACGGCACCGCTCAGAAGATCTGCGAGAAGTATGCAGCTGACGGCATCGCTTGGTCCAACTGGTGCATCAAGGCTTAAAGCTTCTGGCTTTGAGCTAGCTTGAGGCGGCTGACTCGAGAAAACCGACGATACGTCTGAGACTTTGCTCGAGAGCAGTTAGCCGCTATAGGAATTGAACGCGGGCGGGGCTTGGCGGCCTCGCCCGCAAACTACGTTTAGGAGTCAATCGTGGAATTGTCCGTCATGCTGGATATCCTGTTCTCGGGTTTCCTGTTTACGGCTCAGATCTTCTTCACCACGCTCGCGGGCGCTTTGCCCCTCGGTGTCATTGTGGCGCTTTGCCGCATGAGCAAGTTCAAGCCTCTCGCGCTTATCACGCGCATCTACATCTCCGTCATGCGAGGCACGCCCCTTATGCTGCAGCTCATGGCATGGTGCTACGGTCCGTATTATCTGTTTGGGCTTTCCATGGGCTCCGATTGGAAGTTCGTCGCTTGCGCGCTCGGATTCATCCTGAACTACGCAGCCTACTTCGCCGAGATATACCGCAGCGGCATCCAGTCCATCCCTCCCGGACAGTACGAGGCCGCAAGCGTTTTGGGCTATTCTCGCCCGCAGACCTTCATGAAGATCGTTCTTCCCCAGGTCATCAAACGCATTCTGCCCGCTATGGGCAACGAGATCATCACGCTGGTCAAGGACACCTCGCTCGCCTTCGTTCTGGGCATTATGGAGATGTTCTCGCAGGCCAAGGCCTTGGCCTCCTCGCAGGTAAGCATGCTGCCTTACCTCATCGCCGGCGCGATTTACTGGGTGTTCAACATGCTCGTCGAGATGGCGCTTGTGCGCATCGAGAAGCGTTTGAACTACTACCACGACTAGGGGAGTGTCATGCAAGCGATTGTCAAACTGGAACATGCTAAGAAGAGCTTTGGCGACAACGAGGTCCTCAAGGACATCTCCCTTACGGTGAACAAAGGCGATGTTCTTGCCATCATCGGTCCTTCGGGTGGCGGTAAATCCACCCTGCTGCGCTGCCTCACCCTGCTTGAGACCTTGGATGCAGGCGAGCTTTCCTACGGCGATCTTGCCGTTACCACAGCAGGTCCTTCGGGCAAGGCCGTGTATGGCGGCAAGGATGTGTTGAAGCAGGCCAAGGCCAAGTTCGGCTTAGTCTTCCAGAACTTCAACCTATTCCCGCTCTTTACGGTTATTAAGTTCGTCACTGACGCACCCATCAGCGTGCAGAAGCGTCCGAAGGAGGAGGCCCTTGCCGACGGTCGCGAACTGCTGCGCAAAATGGGTCTCGAGGGCAAGGAGGACATGGTTCCCTGCGAGCTTTCCGGCGGCCAGCAGCAACGCGTTGCCATTGCCCGCGCGTTGGCCATGAACCCTGATGTCCTCTACTTCGACGAGCCTACGAGCGCTCTTGACCCCGAGCTGACGCAGGATGTCCTGAAGGTCATCCGCGAGCTTGCGGCCGAGGACATGACCATGGTCATCGTTACGCACGAGATGAACTTCGCGCGCGACGTGGCCGACTACCTGATTTTCATGGACGGCGGCGTGATCGTGGAGCAGGGCAAGGCTGAAGACGTCATCAACAACCCGCAGCAGGAGCGCACGCGCGCCTTCCTGTCGCGTTACGACGGCACCGAATAGGCTGCGAACCATGGGGGGCCATTGCTGCTCGCAGGCTCAGTCTGC
>JAFXIM010000029.1 GCA_017533165.1 Eggerthellaceae bacterium | reverse complement strand
GGTTCATGAGGTCTCCAATGACAGCGGCAAGATCGCCCTAGTTGGGAAGGCTTACTCAAACTATTCCGGAATCGTAAAAATAGTCGACCCCCTCGCATTGGTTAATGGCGACGAAGCCCATTCTGTCGACTTCTCCAACATTGATGCCGAAACGACACTTGATGCATCTTCGTATTCGGGAGCATCCGCCTTCGCGCGCTTCAACGACGGCTACCTTGCTCTCGCTTACGACCAGCCCGACGCCGCAGGATCTCCCGACCTAGTGAGCAGCAGCGGCGTCACTAGCTCAGGCAGTGCTCCTGCATGGCGCGGGTCGACCGACCTCAAGGGCTACATCGTCTCATTCGACGGCGGCGGAACGATTCAAAGCAGCTACCTATTCGGAACTTTCCCAACTCGCGGTGCGACCTTCAACTCCCTAGCCATTAGCCCCAAAGGTACTCCCGCAGCTGAAATCAGCCTTGATACCGACAGATATGGAGACATCAGACGAGTCCTCTATTTCCGTGATTCGATCACCTCGGCGCCTATCAGCCTAAGCAACGAGAGCAGCACGGGCGGCACTTGGCTCAGCAACGATGCATGGCTCGAAGTTAACTTCAACTTCCCTCGTAGCACTTTCTTCTCAGAAGACGACATCTGGCAAGACGAAGACAATGACGCTCTGGGCTCCCCCGATCTGAGCGGAGATGGCCTTGGAGAAGGTGACATCGAAGATGGTCTCAGCTCTGGCGACGGAATGGGCGTAGGCGATGACTTCATCGGCGGCGGCTACGAAGAGCAGTCTCGTCCGGTTCACTACTTGCTCGCTTTCCTTCCCTCCGATGGCGGCGAAGAAGGCGGAAGCGTCGAACCTAGCCCCGACCCGATCCCCGGCAATGGCAGCAACGCCCTCTCCAACACCGGAGATGCTACGGGGCTCATGGCCATCGGCTGCGCGGTATCTGCCATAGCTGCGATAGTCATTGCAGTCGTAGCATTCAGGGCATCCCGCAAAAAACGTTAAGACACACATAGGGGGCGGAAGGCGAAGCTCTTGGGTATTTCAAGCAGCATCAGCCTTCCGCCACCGCAAAAGGAAAGATTTCCTCCCTGAATTGCTTTGACGCCCTCTCAGCAATTTTGCCCTCGAAGTCGTCTCCGAGATCCTTGCTCTAATGCCAGTTCTCGCTCGAGGACAAGGTCTTTGTTCTCCGAGTTGCAATCAATCTCTAGGCCTTGAATCTTTGGCGGCAAGCTCGGGCACCGCTGGTCCCGCGAGGTCTCCCCTTCCCTCCATTAGACCGTATTTTGTACGCACCCTGTGAAGCATTTTGAGCAGAGGATCGCCAATAAGAAACAAGGTGAGCGCAACTGCCGCGCCATGAACCACATTGAAAGGCAGGCCTGCACCGTAAACCGCAAGCGCAAAGGAGGGTGTCACCTTCGAAGCCATCACAAACAACGTGCAGGTATCAAGCAAGGGCCCCACCAGGCATACAATGATTGCAAAACCCACGACCGAAGCCATGAGCTTGCATTTAAAACCCCAACCCGACTTAGGCAGCAAGCCGGCCTTTCCCAAGACCCCAAAGATAAGGCCCGCTAAACCATATGCAAGCATCTGCCAAGGCGTCCACGGACCCTGCCCGAACATAAAGTTGCTGATCAGAGCCGAAAGCGCACCCACCAGAAAACCCGTCTGCGGCCCGAAGGCAAGACCCGACACCATTACGACGCCCAACATGGGCTTAAAGCTCGGAATGAGCGCAAAGGCTGCGCGAGAAGCCACCGCGATCGCACAGAGAACCGCAATCACCACAAGTTCGCGCGCTTGAGGGCGCCTTCCTTCAAACGAGGCGAGAAAGGGCACCAGCGAAAGCACTACGATAAGCGTGCTCGCGGCATAATAGCTCGCTCCCGACAGGCTATCTAACATAGTCGATCACATCTTCATCGGTTACCAAGCCGCTCACAAGGTGCCTGCTCATGCGATTTGCCGCGGTGGTATAAAAGCTGTTTCCCGCAAACAGATCGCGAGACGACGTCCTCGACGTGACAGCCCCATCAAAGAACAGGGCCGCCTCGTTCGCATAGCGCGCACAAAACTCTAGGTCGTGAGAAACCAGCACGACAGCCGTTCCCTGCCTCGCCAAGGACTCAAGCAAGGCACCCAGCTTCCGCTTGAACAGCGCATCCAGGCCCTTGCTCGGCTCATCAAGCAACAAGACCCGGGGCCTCACCAAAAGCACCTTAGCCAGGGCGAGGCGCTGCTGCTCCCCTCCCGACAGATCATAAGGATGAGCATCGAGAAGGTAAGCGATTTCCATCTGCTCAGCTATGTCTCGCACCGTTTCGCAACTATGCTCCAAATCCTCGTCGACCATTTCTTCAAGTTCGGCGCGAACCGTAGATCTTGAAAGCAGATTCTGAGGGTCCTGCGGAAGCAAGACCACATTTGAACAAAGATCAGCGGGCTTACTTTTACGTGCAGTCCCGAAACTTACATGCCCCCGGTAAGGAGCCGCGAGGCCGGCCAGAAGCCTGAGCAAACTGGACTTACCGGAACCATTACCTCCCACCAATGCAAGAATCTCCCCGCTTCGCACGTTTAGCGAAGCCCCCTTGATCGCGTCAGGCAGATGCCGGCCATAGCGGTACCATAGATCCCTTGCCTCCAAAATGACCTCTCCGCGACGCGCATCGGACTCATAGCTCGCGTGATGAGCACCCCGATCACCAATGCGCTCACCTTCGCAAACCAAACCAGAAAGCCACGCTCGACCCTCTCTGACAGTTATCGGGCATTCACAGGCATCGAAGCCCACTCGGGTATCACCGAAGGCTGCAAGCTCCCCATACACGCGCATGGGGGTCGGCATTGCAAAGCGCATATCTGAGAGCTCGGAAAACAGGCTTAGACCCGCTTCCTTGGGGTCTCCCTGGGCGGCAATGCACCCCTCATCCATAACAACGAGCATATCTGCATGGGGCAGAACCTCCTCAAGACGGTGCTCTGAAATCACAACCGTGACACCGAGATCGCGGTTAATCCGTGAAACCGTGTTGAGAAAATCGATGGAAGCAATGGGATCCAATTGCGCGGTGGGTTCATCAAGGACTAGCACATCTGGCTGCATAGCCATGACGGAAGCCAGGTTAAGTAGCTGCTTCTGCCCGCCCGACAGGGTGTTTACATCGGCATCAAACCACGACTGCAAACCGAAGTAACTCGCCATCTCCGCAACTCTGGTACGCATCGACTGCTGGTCAAGACCGAGATTCTCCATTCCGAAGGCAAGCTCATGCCACACCCTATCGGTCACTATCTGGGCGTCAGGGTTTTGCATGACAAAGCCGATCCGAGCCGCCTGCTCTCTGACCGGAATCTCATCGAGGGCGATCCCATCGAGCAGCACCTCACCGCTTCTCCTGCCATGCGGGCGCAAAACAGTCTTTAAATGATGGAGCAGGGTGGATTTGCCACTGGCGCTTTTCCCGCACACAACCACATAGCTCCCGCTTTCGATATCCAACGAGATACCTTTTAACGCCCCCGTTTCTGCCTGCGGGTAGAAAAAGCTTAGATTCTTGATAGCGATATGCGCCACGAAAGCTCCTCTCCCATGTTGACGAGTAAGGGGATAGACAGAAAGACCGCATATGCGACCAAAGCGAAAGCCGCAAACCCCTCTAGCGGAGCGAAAGACATGGCGGGCAGGTATTCC
>JAFXIM010000263.1 GCA_017533165.1 Eggerthellaceae bacterium | reverse complement strand
TCATGGTGGGCATGGGCAAGGGCGCGCAGGAAGGCGTGCTCATCAAGGACGGCGAGGTTCTCGAGCGCATGTGCAAGCTTTCTGCCGTGGTGTTCGATAAAACGGGCACGGTGACGGTGGGGGAACCGCGCGTGGTGAGCTGCGACGTTCCCGATGCGGCTTTGGCCATGGTTGCGGCACTTGAGGAGAAAAGCGAGCACCCGCTGGCCCGTGCCGTGGTTGCATATGCAGCCGAACGCGGCTTGAGCGATCTGCCGACCGTCGAGTCTTTCGAGGCCTTGGCTGGCGAAGGCGTGCGTGGCATGGTTGCAGGACATGAGGTCTTCGTGGGGTCGCAGGTTTTCGTCGATGGTGCCTTGGCTGGAAGCCTTGCTTTCGAAGATGAGCCGAAGCCCGACTCTGCAGCGGCGATTGTGGCTTTGCGCACGAAGCATGCTGTTGACTCCTATCTGCTTACGGGCGATTCTGCCGACAATGCGCGCAAGGTGGCAGAGGCCGTGGGCATTGCTCCTGAGCGTGTGTTCGCCCAAGTCAAACCGCTCGAGAAAGCCGATCGCGTGCGAGCCATTCGCGAATCGATCGGAGAGGGCAAGGTCTGTGCCTTCGTGGGAGACGGCATCAACGATGCCCCCGCGCTTGCAGCGGCGGATATCGGCGTGGCCATGGCGTCGGGAACCGACGTTGCCCTTGACGCGGGTTCTGTCGTGCTTATGCGCAACACCCTGACCGATCTGGAGCTTGCCTTGCGCTTGTCGCAGGCGACCATGTGCAAGATCAAGCAGAACCTTTTCTGGGCGTTGGCTTACAACTGCATCATGGTTCCCCTGGCGGCCTTCGGCATACTTGCTCCGGCTTTGGCTGGCGCGGCTATGGCTCTTTCCAGCGTATCGGTGGTTTCCAATTCGCTTCTTCTCAAGCGATTCAAGTAATGGGCTGGCTTGGCCGTAGACGATTCGGGTAATGGACCTGCTCGATTTCGGGCGATTTGGGCGATTCGGCCGGGCGATGAGGTCGTTCTAATCGCACGCGATTCAAGTGGTTCTTGCGTGATAAACTCCCGCCAATCAGGAGCCATTGGATACTTGCGCTATACTCGATGGGTTGATTAGAAACTCGAGAGAAGGCCGATTATGAGCAATGCTGCAATCGTTTTGGCTGCTGGTGCTGGCACGCGCATGAAATCCAAGAAGCCGAAGGTGGTCCATGAGGTTTTGGGCAAGCCTTTGGTGCGTTGGGTGGTCGACGCCGCCGTTGATGCGGGAGCCGACAGGATCGTTTCCGTGGTTGGACATATGCGCGAGCAGGTCATTCCTTTTGTCGAGGCCGACACCCAGGTGGTCGTGCAGGAGCAGCAGCGCGGCACGGCTGACGCCGTGGCCTCCTGCAAGGAAGCCCTTGCCGACTTCGAAGGTTCTCTCGTTGTTCTTTCCGGCGACTGCCCGCTTATCACCTCTGAAACCATTTCCGCATTGATCAAAATGCGTGAGGAAAACGATGCCGCCGTGGTGGTTCTCACCATGCAGCTCGAAAACCCCTTTGGCTATGGTCGCATCATTCGAGATGATTCGGGGCAGGTTTCCCGCATCGTCGAGCAGAAGGACGCCAGTCCCGAGGAGGCTGCCGTAAGCGAGTGCAACTCGGGCTTTTACTGCTTCGATGCCCGCGCCCTCTTCGACGCGCTTACTCAAGTCGACAGCAATAACGCCCAGGGAGAGTTCTACCTTACCGATGTTTTGGCCATCTGTCGCGAAGCGGGACGCTCGGTTCTTGCCTTGACCGCTAGCGACAACAGCGAGTGTCTGGGCGTCAATTCTCGCGTTCAGTTGGCTGAGGCGACTAAGTTTATGCAGCAGCGTATCAACGCCCGCCATATGGCCAATGGCGTCACCATGATGGATCCCTCTTCGGTCTTCATCGGTCCCGATGTTCAGATTGACCGTGACGTGACCATTCTCCCGCAGGTTATGCTTATGGGCCGCACCAGCATCGGCGAGGACAGCGTGATCGGCCCCAACTCCCGCCTGACCGATACCGTTGTCGGTTGTGCGTGCACCATTGACGAGACCATTGCCATCGAAGCCGTCATCGACGACGGTGCTACTTGCGGCCCGCGCGCCTATCTGCGCCCGGGTGCCCACCTGTGCGAAAAGGCCAAGGCCGGTACCCATGTGGAGATAAAGAAGTCCACGGTGGGCAAGGGCTCGAAGGTTCCGCATCTGAGCTATATCGGCGACTGCACCATCGGTGAGGGCGTCAATATCGGCGCGGGTTCCATCACCTGTAACTACGACGGCAAGAACAAGCACAAGACCGTCATCGAGGACGGCGTTTTTGTGGGTAGTGACACCATGATGGTCGCTCCGGTCACCATTGGCAAAGGCGCGATCATCGGCGCTGGCTCTTGCATCACCAAGGATGTCTCTGCGGGTGCTTTGGGCCTTGGGCGCGCACGTCAGACCGAAATCGAGGGTTGGGCCGAAAACCGAAAGGCCTAAGAGGCTTGCTGCGGCTTGAGTCCTGCCGTGGCGGAGACCTTGCCTGCCTTTAGCCGCCGCACCGCATAATCAGTTCGTGGAGCGTGTCTCGAGAGGCGCGCTCCTCTTTTTCGCCGTCGACCAGCTTATCGCTCATTTAGGCTTATCGGCGAATTGTTCCATTGACATGTGGTTGAGACACTAAAATGAGGTCTGATGCGTCTTGGCGCCCGACTTGAGCACTAGATGCCTTCGAATATTTTTTACAACGTGTGAAGGAGCGGACTCACGTGATGGAGCAGAGGGAAAAGGTTCTGTTCGCAGGTTCTGTGAACCCGGAGCTGGCTGAGCAGATTGCTCAGGAATTGGACGTTAGGCTTGGCGACGTCAAGCTCACCAAGTTTGCCAATGGTGAGATTTATGCGCGTTTCCAGGAAAGCGTGCGAGGTAAGGAAGTGTTCCTTATCCAGTCGGTGTGTGCAGGCAATGGCATGGACGTTAACGATGCGCTCATGGAGTTGCTTATCATGGCCGATGCGGCCAAGCGTGCCTCTGCTCACAACATCTCTGCTGTCGTCTCTCACTATGGCTACGCTCGCCAGGACCGTAAGGCCGCTCCGCGTGAGCCCATTACCGCCAAGCTCGTGAGCGACCTCATGGAAGTTGCCGGTATCGACAACGTCATCACCATGGACCTGCATCAGGATGCGATCCAGGGCTTCTTCGACATCCCGGTCAACCACATGACTGCTATGCCTCTGTTCGCAGACTACTTCAAGAGCATGAATCTCGACCCGAGCAAGCTTTGCGTCGTATCTCCCGACGTGGGTCGCGCTAAGGCCGCCAAGAAGTTCTCCACCATGCTCGATTGCGACCTCGCTATCATGCACAAGGATCGCCCGAAGCACAACCAGGCTGAAATCACCGCCCTTATCGGCGATGTAGAGGGCAAGATCTGTCTGCTCAACGACGACATGATTGACACCGCCGGCTCCCTGGTCGCTGCAGCTGAGACCCTGCAGAAGCGCGGTGCCATCAAGGTGTACGCATGTGCAACCCACGGCCTGTTCAGCGGCCCGGCTTACGAGCGCATTGAGAACTCCTGCATCGAGGAAGTTGTTGTCACTAATGCCGTTCCGGTTCCGATTGAGCACCAAGAGGGCAAGATCAAGGTTCTGTCCGTGGCCCCGCTGTTTGCTCAGACCATTGAGAACGTCTACGCCAACGGCAGCGTCTCCTCTCTGTTCGAATAAGGCATGTATCTGATTGTAGGCCTGGGCAATCCGGGTGACAAATACGCGCATACGCGCCATAACGCCGGCTTTGATACGGTGGACGCTATTGCGTCTGAAATCGGCGTGCGCTATTGGAAGAGCGAATGCGGAGCCTTTACCGGCAAGGGGAGCTATCGGGGCGAAGAGCTGGTTCTGGCAAAGCCCCAGAGCTTTATGAACACCTCGGGCGGTCCGGTCAAGCAGTTGATGACTGCTTATAAAGTGCCTGCTGACCGTCTGATCGTCATTCACGACGAGCTCGACATAGAGCCTGGTACGGTGCGTGTGAAGTTTGGCGGCGGCCATGCTGGACACAACGGCTTACGCTCCATTTGCGACAAGACGCTTACGCGCGATTGGTTCCGCGTGCGCATTGGCATCGGGCGCCCTCCAGGACGCATGGACGTGGCCGATTACGTACTTTCCCTTCCCAAGAAGGAGGATGCCGAGGCTTTCGAGCATGCAGTGGTGCGCGGTGCCGAAGCGGCGCTCTGCCTTGTGCAGAACGGACTGGAGAAGACCCAGCAGGAATACAACGGCAAGTAGGCGTATCCTCGGGATTTGCACAGCGACACAGGCGCGCCTTGAGCGTGCTGACAGATGAATAGACAGTCAGATAAGGCGGGCATTAAAGCCCGTCTTATCATTTGGCCAATGGCTGCTGCTTTAGCGCACCTTCCAGATCGCCAGGACCAGGGTGCAGACGGCAAACAGCGCGGAAAGGCCGAAGGCCAGTTGATAGGCCAGGGCGGAAACCCCGCCCATGCCGTTCACTGCGGTGATGATGAGCACCATGCCCGCGGTTCCAAGCGAAGCGCATGCTTGGCGCACGGTTGAGAAGAAGGCGCTGCCGTCCATGGCTATCTCACGCGGGAGGTCGCGCATGCCGAGCGTGATGAGCGGGCCGACAAGCGAGCTCACGCCGGCACCGCGGATGGTTTGCAGCAAGGTGACGAGCCATAGGGGCGTGTTTGCATCCATGAAGGCCATGGTCACTGAACCAAGGGTGAGCAAGACTGATCCAAGCAAGACGACGGGTCTGATGCCAACGCGGTCGGCGGCAATGCCGGCTACGGGGTTGAGGACAAGCGCCAGGATTGTTGCGGGGATGAACACAAGGCCTGCCTCTACGGCGGTTCCGTCGCACAAGCCTTGCACGTATAGCGGCACGATCAAAGTGATGCCCATGAAGCAGGCGTTGAGCAGGTTCTGGGCGATAAAGCTGACGCGGTAGGTGGCCGACTCGAAGATACGCATGTTGATGAGTGGCTTCTCGATAGATTTCTGCCGCCTAACGAACAGCACGATGCCGATGACGCCCACTGCGAGGGGCAGCCATACGAGGTGATTGATGGTTCCCAAGCTCGCTGCGTTCGATAGGCCGAGCAAAAGTCCGCCAAAGCCCATTGTGGAGAGGACGAAGGAGGGTACGTCGAGGCTTGCGTCACGTGCTGGGTTGCTCTCGCGTTCGACGAAAAGGAAGGTGGCAATTGCCAAAAGGACGACGAGTACGATGAACAGCACGAAGAAGCTGCGCCATCCCCAAGATTCAACCAGCACACCGCCGATGAGCGGCCCAATGTTGGGCGCAAAACCCATGGCGATGCCCGCGATGCCCATCATGGTGCCCACGCGCTCGCGCGGGAAACGGGTCATGGCAATAGCCTGGATGAGAGGAATGGTGATGCCTGCGGCGATTGCCTGGAGCACGCGTCCCGCCAGCAGCACCTCGAAGCTCGGGGCTATGAGCGCAACCACGGATCCGAAAAAGAAGAAGCCGAGCGATAGATAGACGATGTTCTTGACAGAAAGCTTCTGCGAAAGCCAGGTGACGACAGGCACGGTGATCCCCAGCACCAGCATGTAAATGGTAGTGA
The DNA here is from genome assembly GCA_017533165.1 of Eggerthellaceae bacterium. The sequence continues at coordinate 290 of JAFXIM010000263.1, read as the reverse complement.
GCCACTGCCCGATGCTGGCATCGATGCCGAAATCGGCTCCAACGCCGCCGAGCATGGAATTCATAACGGTTTGCGTGAGGGAGCCGGCGGCCGTAGCCAGAACCACGATGGCGAATAGGGAATAGGAACCGCCCTTTTTCTGGAGAGCAGACAGACTCATCGAGACCTTCTTTCACGTTAGGCAAACGACCCCCATCATAGCGCAGGTGAACTGCATCCCAATTCTTGGACGGGTTAATAAGAAGCGGCTAAGCCGCGCATAGGGACTGATTCCGGAACTCCTCCGGGGT
>JAFXIM010000262.1 GCA_017533165.1 Eggerthellaceae bacterium | reverse complement strand
GGGCAAGGACGTCACCAATCGTACTGCCGAGGATCGTCGCACCATCGGTCGCGTCATCTCGGTTGTCTTCCAGGATCCGGCCACGGCGCTGAATGCCCGCATGAGCATTCGCGATCAGCTCAAGGATCCCATGATCGTTCACAAAGTGGGCGACGAGGCTTATCGTGAGCAGCGCGTCCATGAGCTGCTCGAGATGGTCGGCCTGCCCGAGTCCGTTCTCGATGCTCTGCCCGGTCAGATGTCTGGTGGCCAGCGTCAGCGCGTCGCGATTGCTCGCGCTCTGTCGCTCAAGCCTGATGCCATCATCGCCGACGAGCCCACGTCAGCTCTCGATGTTTCAGTCCGTGCTCAGATTCTCAACCTGCTCATGGACCTGAAGAAGGAGCTCAACCTGGCCATGGTGTTCATTAGCCATGACATTCAGACGGTGCGCTACATCTCCGATCGCATCATCGTCATGAACGGTGGCCTTGCGGTTGAGGAGGGTACTGCCGAAGAGATCTTCGACAATCCGAAGGATGACTACACCCGCTTGCTTTTGGCGGCGGCCCCGTCTCTCCTTCATCCCGACCTCGGCAAGTAAGAGCGCCAAGTCGCATTAAGAAAAATGGCTCCCGCAGTTTTGCGGGAGCCATTTTTTTTGTCCGTCGTCTACTTTTGAAGCATGTGAAGCCAAAGCCTCGCGTTATGCTTAGCTCCAATATGCTTGCTCGCTACATTTCCCAAACGTATGCGGATTACCTAGAGAGATATCCCCTCAAACCCAGCTAGCAGTTTCTCGGCGTAGGCGATTTTTGCACAGCACACGAACACGTCCATGGCCTGCTCGAGTTCGGCAAGGGGCGGCAGGGTTGGGGCGATGCGAATGTTGGAGTCGAGGGGGTCTAGGCCATAGGGCCAAGTTGAGCCCGCTCCCGTCATGACAACACCAGCTTCCTTTGCCAGGGAGACAATGCGCTTTGCGCAGCCTTCGGGAGCGTTAAAGGAAACGAAGTAACCGCCACGGGGCCTGCTCCATGAACCGATGCCGGATTCTGCAAGCCCGCTTTGCAGCTTTTCGAGCACGCACTCGAACTTGGGACGAATGATCTCTGCATGCTTGCTCATGTGGGCGGCGATTCCGTCCCCGTCGTGCAAGAAACGCACGTGTCGCAGCTGATTGAGCTTGTCGTGGCCTATGGCCTGCACTCCAAGCTGCTCTTTCACGAGCGCGATGTTGTCGGGGCTTGCCGCCATGGCTGCAAGGCCTGCTCCGGGAATGGTGATCTTAGAGGTTGAGCCAAACTTGAAGTATCGGTCGGGCGTGCCCGCTTCCGCACACGCTTCGGCAATATCGAGCAGCTCATCCTGGTTGGCCGGATCGTCGTAGAGGTGGTGAACCGCATAGGCGTTGTCCCAGAAGATACGAAAGTCCGGTGCAGCGCAATCCATCTCAGCAAGGCGTCGGACGACGTCGTCGGAATAGCTGGTACCACCGGGGTTGGAGTATTTGGGAACGCACCAGATGCCCTTGATGGACTCGTCTTCCGCAACCAAACGCTCAACCATGTCCATGTCGGGCCCGTTTTCGTCCATGGGAACGGGGATCATCTCAAAGCCGAAGGCCTCGGTGATAGCGAAGTGGCGGTCGTATCCAGGAACGGGGCACAGCCACTTGACGCACTCGCTTGCGTTCCAGGGGGATCCGTCAACCGTGCCGAAGTTGACGCAGCGGGCGATGGCGTCGTACATGGCGGTGAGGCTGGAGTTTCCGAGCACGATAACGTTTTCCGCATCGTCATCGAGGAGCGCTGCCATGAGACGTTTTGCCTCAGGGATGCCGTCGAGAACGCCGTAGTTGCAGCAATCGGTGCCGTCCTCGGAGAAGAGATCGGCTTCAGAATCGAGGATATCGAGCATCTCAAGGCTGAGCTCGAGTTGATTGCGCGCCGGTTTGCCGCGCGCCATGTTGAGGGCGAGGCCCTTGGCCTTGAAGATCGCATAGTCTTCGCGGGCTTTCTCAAGCTCAAGTTCGACAGCTTCCTTGGAAAGGTCGGCAAAGTGCGGCATGCTGGATTCCTTTCACCGCTTATCAATCACCGTGACATTTCGGTAACGTTTACTCTAGTAAAGTAAAGTATAATCCCAACATCTTAAGCAAAGTAAAGGAATGCCCCTGGGGAATCGTTTTGGCGATGAGGGGCATCAAAGGGAAGAAGCAATTATGGAAACAATGAGAAATGACTTCTGGGTAGCTGTGGCGATGCTCCTCTACTTCGTAGTGGTGCTCCTCGTCGGTTTTATCTACACGAAGCGCTCGAATTCTTCTAGTGAGGAATACTTCCTTGGCGGTCGTAAGCTCGGCCCATGGCTGACGGCGCTTTCTGCCGAGGCCTCCGACATGTCCGGCTGGCT
>JAFXIM010000261.1 GCA_017533165.1 Eggerthellaceae bacterium | reverse complement strand
GATGCTCGAGCAACTTCGAGAACACGGTGCGGCACTCCTCGCCGCCTACGGTCGCCGTGCCGTCGAGCAGCGGCGTGATGCCCTCGGCGTTGTAGGGAACCACCGCGCCAGTTGCGGCGTCGATGACCATGAAGGGGTTGACTTCGCCCTTCTCCTTCGCATCCTGAACGGGGTTCCTGCGCACGAAGGAGCCGTCAGATACCTTCGTGAGATAGGGCATGCAGGTGTACTTCTCCAAGTACTCCTTCTCATACCACTTGTTATCCAAGATCTCCGAGATCATGCCCAGGTACAGGGCGGCATCGGTGCCGGGCTGCATGGGAATCCAGCGAGAGCTCTTGGCGGCCGTGGTGCTGTAGTTCGGGTCGAAGGTGATGATCTCGGCGCCGGCCTCCTTTGCCTCGAAGAAGTACGGGGCGGTGACCATGCAGGTCTCAAGCAGGTTGCAGCCTACGTTCAGGATGGTCTTTGCGTTCTTCCAGTCCTGGATGGCATTCGAGGACGCACCCTGCTTGCCGGACTCGCCGATAGCCGGAGAGTAGCCGTTACCGTAGCCGCGGTCGATGCCCTGACGGGGGTTGTTCTGAGCGCGGTAGATCTTGCCGGCGTTGACTTGCATGCCGTCAACGGCGAGCTTGATCATCGCGGTACCGGGGCCGTGCGTCTCGATGCACTTGTTGTACGACTCGACGATCTCGTTCAAGGCCTCGTCCCAGGTGATCTGCACGAACTTGCCCTCGCCGCGCTCGCCCACACGCTTGAGCGGGACCTGGATGCGGTCGAGGCTGTATATGTGCTGCACCTCGGAGATGCCCTTCAGGCACACCGTCTGCTTGCTCTTATCCTGCCAGTCATTGGGCTCCACGAGAACCAGGCGACCATCGCGCACCGTGCATTTCAGGTGGCAGTGGCACTGGCAGTGGCGAAGGTGGAACGTGCCAATCTGCTTCTCCTCCGGCTCGGCATTAGCCTCGGTCGGAGCAAGCCATTCGCTGGCTGTAGTCATGCCAATGGCGCCAGCTAAGCCAAGCGCACCTGCGGCACCGGTTGTTTTGAGAAAGCTTCTACGGGTGAGCCCGCCTAGCGGACTTTTCGTTCCCGACATCTCTCCTCCTCTTGATATACGCGGGGAGTTCTGCCGAATGCGTAAATACAAATTGCCTACGGTCGCGAATCCGTGCAAGATGGACGCAGTGCGGAAGAGCCCCTCTTCTCCATTGCAGAATAAGCCTTATTCTCATGTTTGTCATCTTATCGCAATGTCTTGCGACAAACAAGCGTTAATCTACATCTTAGACCGAAGTTGGCTCGACGATACAAGGAGCTCGAATGTTTTCGATACAAAATAACCTCCATCACCGGAGGCCAGAAACGCAATCAATAAGAGTTTTAGATCACAAATTCGCATCGCATAAAAAAGGGCGCTGACCTTCGCCAACGCCCGAAATGGAAGCTGTATTTCCAGGTGAACCCTACACGACACCTTGCGCCATCATTGCCGTTGCAACCTTCTCAAAGCCTGCAATGTTTGCCCCCATCACGTAATTGCCTTCCTGGCCATAACGCTTGGCAGCATCATCGGCTGCATGGTAAATGCTCTTCATGATGCCCTGAAGCTTGGAGTCAACCTCTTCGAAGGTCCAGGAAAGACGCTCGGAGTTCTGAGACATCTCGAGGCCGGAGGTGGCGACACCGCCAGCGTTTGCCGCCTTACCAGGCAGGAACACTACGCCGTTTTCCTGCAAATACTCTGTTGCATCCATGGTGGTAGGCATGTTTGCACCCTCGGCCACGATCTTCACGCCATTGGCAACCAGCTGCTGAGCATCTTCCAAGAACAGCTCGTTCTGGGATGCGCAGGGCAAAGCGATGTCAACGGGAACGGACCAGACACCACGGCCTTCATGGTAGTCAACACCCTCACGACGAGCTGCATACTCGGAAATACGCGCGCGCTCAACTTCCTTGATCTGCTTCACGAGTTCAATGTCGATACCGTTGGGATCATAAATCCAGCCGGTCGAATCAGAAAGGGTAACAACGGTTGCGCCAAGCTGCTGTGCCTTTTCGGCAGCGTACGTTGCCACATTGCCAGATCCGGAAACGGACACGGTCTTGCCCTCGAAGCTGTCACCATGGCACTTGAGGTGCTCGGCAACAATGTAAACAAGGCCATAACCCGTTGCCTGAGTGCGCGCGAGGGAACCGCCATACGTAAGGCCCGTGCCAGTCAGCACGCCTTCCCAGACGTCACGAATGCGCTTGTACTGGCCGAACATGTAGCCAATCTCGCGTGCGCCCGTGCCAATATCGCCCGCGGGTACGTCGGTGTCAGCGCCAATGTACTTGCAAAGCTCAGTCATAAACGACTGGCAGAAACGCATGACTTCCATATCAGACTTGCCCTTAGGATCAAAGTCCGAACCGCCCTTGCCACCGCCCATAGGAAGCGTGGTGAGGCTATTCTTAAAGATCTGCTCGAAACCAAGGAACTTGATGATGCCAAGGTTAACGGAGGGATGAAGGCGAATACCACCCTTGTAGGGACCAATAGCGCTGTTGTACTGAACGCGATAACCGCGATTCACATGAACCTGACCCTCATCGTCAACCCAGGGGACCCTGAACATGACAACGCGCTCGGGCTCAACGATTCGCTCGAGAAGGCCCGCCTTCTCGTATTCGGGATGCGCGGCGATAACCGGCTCAAGAGACTGAAGGACCTCAGTAACCGCCTGGATAAACTCGGGTTCACCGGGATTTTTCGCCTTGACTTGCTCGATAACTCTCTCGACGTAGCTCACAAAAGCCTCCTCGTTAGATCAGTGGGCAATAAGCGCGCAGCACCTCTCAACGAAGGCAAGAGCTTAAGCCTTATCGCATGAAACAGCGGCGCTTTCCGTGCTTTGGCTCGATTATAAAAGTGGGAAAAATACCCGCGTTGTTTATTAATGATAACGTTACATAGCTTTGCGAGAGAGGGTACGAAACCCCATCAAACGGCCGAGGTCAAATGCGCGAGCATCAAGTTACTCAAGTTCGCTGATAACCTTTGAAGAGACCACGTTGGACGAGGTGATCAGGATTACGCCGACTGATCCCACTTCAGGTGCCCGAACAACGAAAGTTCCGCTTTCATTTGACCCGATGGTGGTGTAGCGCTCCTCATCACCGGTAACAAGCACTATGTCGACCCCCTCAAGAGTCTCAAGATATGCACGGCGAGGACTAATGGCTAAAACCACATCGACGTTTTTAGAGGCAAAGTATTCGGAGTAGGCTGCCATGCGAGTTGCTGGGAGAGGCGAAGACACGTCGAACACGCCGATGATCTTATCCCCAACATAGAAATACCCCGGCGTTGAGTACCTGGCGGCATTGTGGGTATCCAAGCTCAATACGCTTGCGCCCTTAGATTCATACACGCCGCGAACATCCGAAACGTACAAGGGCTCTAGCTCCTTCTCCATCTCAAAGAAGGGAAGGAACTTGTTGCTCACCGATGCCTGTATCTCCTCTGGTGTGGATTGGTTTTGTTCGACCGGAAGAACTTCAGCAACATCAGCTGCAACGATTCCAGCCTCGACGCCAGGATTCAGCTCAGCGTCTTCTCCAACGAGCGGATCCGCAGAATCAACCTGCTCGGCACGAGGGAACACCGGATCCTCCTCGGGCACTACCGTACCGCCATAAGCGATAACCGCATAGCCATCCATGCTTCCGAAGGTGTCATCAACCACTGAGGCAGCAAGATTCCAGGTCTTGCCTGCATGCGCAACGTAGAAGACGCCGACGCCAGCAAAGACGATGACAAGCAACACAAGCACCAGCAGTGCGATTTTCTCCCGAGACTGAGATCCCATGCCGAATCCTCGCTACACAAGCCTCTCGTAGGCAACACGATCAGGTGTGCCTTCACCGGCATGCGCGATATATATCATGCCGCAAAACTCAAAGCCCAAACCCTCGACTAAACCGCGCATGGCAAGATTACCCGGATGGGTATCAATTCGAAGGCCCTCAAAGCCATCCTCACGCGCACGATCGAGAGCCGCATGAACCATGTGCTTGGCGTAACCTTTGCCCGTCTTCCCCGCTGCCACAGCAACTCTGTGCATGCATGCATAGCTCGGGTCGGTGCTGGTACCCTTGGTCAACCAAGCGCCATCAATATCATCATAAGTGGGTTCACCATCGGGCTCATACATGAAGGTAGCGACTATTTCATCTTCGTCAACAAGTACGTAGCTCTTCCCCGCTTCAATGTCTGCTTCAATGGTCGAGCGAAAAGGATAACCCGCCTGCCATTGATCAATGTCAAATGCGGCAATAGCTGCGCGACCGTCTGCCAAGACGCGCATGACCT
>JAFXIM010000260.1 GCA_017533165.1 Eggerthellaceae bacterium | reverse complement strand
CACGGTAGCCTCGGTCATACCCTCTGTATCGAAGGAAGCCTCCAGCGAAGAAGGATTTGACGAAGACGAGTTCGCGACCCCAGAACCCGCATCAGCAGAACAGCCTGAAAAGACGAGCAGCAAGATAAGCATAAGGGCGCATGCCGCGGCAAAGCGCACGATGCGACAGCCGGTAAGTCCCTTATGCGGGTTTTCAGATAGGTCGACTGAGGTCACACGGGGCACGGTCACAATACTCCTTCACGATAAGGACAAAGCGTGAGAATCATTATAGTTCAGCTCCTTCACGTTCACGCTCCGCTCCCTTTTTCGGCACCGCTCCTTTTGCCAGCGCTGCAGCTTTCTCCGCTAGCAGCCGAGAGACAACACCCGCGGCAAGCCCATGCTCGACCGCGCATGATTTAGTATCATGGGGTACAGCAAGTTCAGCTCTCGGGAAAGGGGCAGGGTCGATGGAGGCCTATAAGCAAGAGTTCATCGAGTTCATGGTGGAAAGCGATGTTTTGAAGTTTGGTGACTTCACGTTGAAGAGCGGCCGCAAGTCCCCCTTCTTCATGAACGCAGGCGCGTATGTCACGGGCGATCAGCTTCATCGCCTCGGCCTCTACTACGCTCAGGCCATCAACGATAACTTCGGCCTCGATTTCGACGTCGTTTTCGGTCCTGCCTACAAGGGCATCCCGCTGTCGGTTATCACCACCATGGGCATCAGCGAGCTCTACGGCAAGCAGGTGCGCTACTGCTCCAACCGCAAGGAAGCTAAGGATCATGGCGCCGATGCAGGCAACCTGCTGGGCACCGAGCTGCGCGATGGCGACCGCGTTCTGATCGTCGAGGACGTTACCACTTCTGGCAAGTCCATCGAGGAAACCCATCCCATCCTGATGGCTGCAGCAGACGTTGAGGTCAAGGGCCTTATGGTTTCGCTTAACCGAATGGAAGTTGGCAAGGGTGGTGAAAAGTGCGCACTTGACGAAGTGAGCGAGCTCTACGGCTTCCCCACCGCCGCCATCGTCAACATGGCCGAAGTGTCCGAATATCTCTACAATCGCGAGGTTCAGGGCCGCGTCGTGATCAACGATGAGATCAAGGAGGCCATCAACTCCTACTACGAGCTCTACGGCGCAAAGTAAGGGTTGAATCGGTGCTCGCAGAAGCCCGTCACCAAGCCAATGACATCACGGCGAAGAGCATAGGCGTTCCGCCGAGGACGGAAAGCACGTCACTAGTCCTCGCCGCGTACCAGTTTAGCTAGATGCGGCTGCGGAAACGTTCCTTTGCTTTCCGTCCTCGTCTTAAGAGGTCGACTCAGATGAGGCTGCGGAAACGCTCCTTGACCTCCGCGAGCACCTACCCCTCACATTGCCAGCCCTCGCTACACACAACATAGCTAACGCGCGCAAAAAAGGTCCGTCGAAACGACGGACCTTTGTAGTTTTATGGAGCCAGTGACAGGATTCGAACCCGCAACCCACTGATTACAAATCAGTTGCTCTACCGTTGAGCCACACTGGCATGAATAACGTGCCTGTGCATTGTACGACAACAGCACATTTTGTGAAAGGCCGCAAATGGATAAGCGATCCGATCATCGACGTAGTGTTTGTGGACGCGCGATCCCCACTCCGCCACGCAGGCTTGCTGGGTTAGGATACTCGGCATGGTTTTCGCAAGCAGACATATCCCCACCTTCGCCTACGAGCTAATGCTCGTGTTCGCATCGATCATCTGGGCCCTGGGCACTATTGTCATCAAAGATGCCGTCTATGTGATTCCGCCCTACTGGCTGGTTGGCCTGCGCTTCTCGAGTGCCGGTATTCTGCTTTCCATTGCGCTTCTTCCACGCATGATAAAGCGCGTTGACCTCGATCATATCAAAGCCGGCTTGATACTGGGGGTTTTCGTCGGCATCACCTATCTTCTCAACACCACAGGCCTTGCCTATACCACCGCAGCGAACAGTTCGTTCCTCACATCCACGTACT
>JAFXIM010000259.1 GCA_017533165.1 Eggerthellaceae bacterium | reverse complement strand
TACGAACCCAGAAGCAGGCAAAACGGCTCCCAGAGGGCCGCTCAGGGTTCCTCTGCCACAAGGCAGCGAGACAACGAGAGACGACGGGAAGGACGCGGACGATGAAGGTTCAGATCAAGTACCGGAACGGTCGGCTGGACGTGTTCGACACGGACTCCTACACGCCCTCCCATCCGTTCGGGGACGGCTGCATGCTGGCGAACTACGAGGTCCGCTTCGACCAGCTGGAGAAGGGCCTGTGGTTGCAAGCGCATTTCTACGAGACGGACCCGCGTTTCAAGGAGGACCTTGAGGATGACGTTGTCCCAGTCGGCCGAAGAGCCATGGGCTGGCGCTTCCTCCTCGCTGAGGAAGGCGAGCTGAGAGACGTTGAGCAGGTGCTCGTTGACGGAGACCGCATGCTTGTCCGCATGGGTGATGGCCTGGTGGACGTCATGCGGCTCGACTGCGCATCGGCGCTGCTCCTCTCGGATGGAGGCGGACCGTCCTTGGCAAGCCAGCTCCAAGGCGTAGTGGATGCGCTTAGAGCGTCGAATGACGCGATGGATGACGAGGCTGTAGCGAATCTTGCAGGAGCCTCGTGGGAGGCACTGGCATGGGCAAGGGAGCTGCAACCCCTGCGGCAAATCGAGGTTGAGAGCGAAGAGGAAGGTTGGATGGACTATGAAGGCGATTAGGGTGCTTTTAGGAGCCATTGGCGGCTTCTGCAAGTGGCTCATCAAGGCCGTGTTCAGGTTCATGTGAGCCGTCTCCCGCGTCGCGGGGCCGTCGGCACCGCGATCGAACCGTGCCAAAAACACAATGGTTATTACCGTATCAGTGATAGAGGTGATAACTATGACACGTTGCATACCGCAATGGCTCAGTCCCGTAGTGGAAGCCCCGAGCTCACCTGGCTCGGCTCCCGGGAATCGCCCTGGAACCGTCGGCGTCCGCCCGGTAGAACCACCCACAATCGGGATCCGCAAGGACCCCAAGACCCTGGGCGTTTGCAGCGGCCATCCATACACTGTTTTCGTCATTGCATGCAATTGTAGAATACACAAATCCCCAAAACGGAATATAATTCAATTTTGGGGAATACACACAACGTACGTTGTTGAGGAGGATACCTGTGAAGCTTATTGAACGAACGGCGTACCTTTCGGAGATGTTGGAGCTTGCCGATACGCCGGACATCAAAGTCATCACCGGCGTCCGCAGGTCGGGCAAGTCGAAGCTTCTGGAGGCCCTGGCGCAGAAGATCTCCGAGCGACAGCCCGACGCGAACATCATCCGCATCAACTACAACCTCACGGACTTCGAGGACATCCTGGACTACCGCTCCATGGAGGCATACGTGGAGGAGCGCTACGTGCCCGGCCGGCAGAACTACCTCTTCATCGACGAGGTGCAGATGTGCAGGTCCTTCGAGAAGGCGATAAACAGCCTTCACGCCAGGGAGAAGTACAGCATATTCGTCACAGGCTCTAACGCCTTTCTGCAGAGCAGCGACCTGGCGACCCTGTTTGTGGGTAGGACATACGAGATCCCCGTTTACCCGTTCTCCTTCGCGGAATACCTCGCTTACTACCCGTCTCAAAACATCTACGACAGCCTGACCAGCTACATCTCGGATGGCGGGATGGCGGGCTCATATCTGTACAGGACCGAGGAGCAGAAGCGGCGCTATATCGACTCCGAGGTCCTGAACGCCCTGGTGGTGCGGGATATCGTGAGCAAGTACAAGCTGAAGAACGAGCAGCTGCTCCACACGCTCATCGACTACCTCATGGACAACGTCGGGAACCTCACGTCTATCCGGTCGATTGCCGACACGCTCGAGTCGAACAGGACGAAGGCCGACCACAAGACGATCGGCAAGTACGTCGACGCGCTATGCAAGGCGTTCGCCTTCTACCGAATCCGCCGATACGACATCCGCGGAAAGAGGTACCTGAGGTCGGAGGACAAGTACTACCTCGTCGACCAGTCGTTTCGCTTCGCCCGCCTCGGCACCAAGAACATGGACTACGGCCGAGTGCTGGAGAACATCGTCGCCATGGAGCTCCTTCGGCGCGGCTACGAGGTGTACGTCGGCGTGCTGTACAAGAAAGAGATCGACTTCGTCGCCATCAAGCAGGGCGAGAAGCTCTACATCCAGGTTGCGAACAGCATATCCGAGGAGCGCACGTTCGAGCGAGAGGTGGCCCCCCTGCTGGCGGTAAGGGACGCCTACCCGAAGATCCTGATAGCGCGTACATACCAGCCCGAATACCAGCACGAGGGGATACGGATCATCGACGCCGCCGATTGGCTGTGCGGTTCGAATCCCCAAAATCAATAGCACTTGCTTTTTGGGGAATGTGCCATGTTCCGATGGTCGGACATACGACATTTTTCTTTGGGATGCCAAACGCAAGGATGCAGATCAAGAGTAGAAGTACATCATTCAGGGACTCTCAATAACGTAACAATGACGCGCTTGTAGCTGGTCCAGAAGCCGCAATGGCCGCCACGGGCGTCTATCGCAGCGGCTCTCTGTACCTATTCCTAAACTCAGCCTCTTATTCGACTGCATAGACGATGGTGCGCTCATGGCCGTTCCAGAGGCCATAGCTGCAGGTGACGAAGGCATGCACACTCTCGGGATCGGTCGCATTCGGGTCGAGCACCATGTCTGAGCCCTCGAGCGTTTCCTCCCACCACGCAAGAAAGTCCCTCCTATCGCCGAAGCCCAGCCTCTTAAACTCGTTGTAGGTGTCCACGACGTCCGCAGCCGCGACATGCAGCCGTTTCTTCTCCTCTGGCGTCTGGAGCAGGATCTCGCAGTGATCCTGCGCGAATGCCTTGTCCGAGTAGCTCGCCATCTCCGCGAACATGCTGCCGTCGCTCATGTGGTGACCGAACACCATGGCAAGGGGGCTGTCGAACCCCTTCTCGGCACAATCCGCATCCAGGTAAGGACAACCGTAGAAGTTCCATTTTCGGTAAACATCATGGCTCAGGTAGTAGGTCGGGTCAGACGCAGGCGCCTGGCAGATT
>JAFXIM010000258.1 GCA_017533165.1 Eggerthellaceae bacterium | reverse complement strand
TGGTGAAGCTCGCGTCAGAGTCGGGCTTCGAGGTCTCGAGGGTGTGCAGCGAGGTTGCCCCCGGCTGCGGAGCCCATGAGACGAGCCCTGCGCTCAAGGTCCTGATCGACGAGGTGAAGAGTGGCGCCTACGATGCGGTGGCGATCAGGGACGTCACCCGATTCGGAAGATGTGCCGGCTCCCAGCTGGATCTCGTCATCGACGCGCTGGCGCTTAGCGGAACCGCCGTGATCACGCCGTTCAGGGCGTACTCCCCGTGGGTCGAAGGCGACGCCATGATGCTCGGGCATCGCCCGTGGAGGAGGAATAACTTACCTATATCCAAAGTTAACTGAAAAATGCTACTTTTGAAAAGTAGTAAATGATGGAAGGAGGACGATGCCTATGAATGCATCCCAGAAAAGCAAGTAGGGGTCGCGCTGATCTTGGCGGACACGCGACCCCGAACGCCCCACCACACAACGGAAAATTGTTAGACGGCTGGCCAAAATCCTAACAATTGTTAGGCCTGCTCCAGGCGTTTTTGTTAAACCCCAGTTCAGGGGCTTGCCGTCTTATGCGCGAGGCACGTTAGATTCTACCATCTCGGCGTTTTCGCCGCGACGTGACCGCCGAATATTGTTAGGAACTCCGCGCCTCCCGCATCCCTTCCGCCAAAAAAGAAAGCAACCGCATCTGCGGCTAAGAAGGGAAAGACATTCAATGACATTCAACATCAACGAGATCGGGAGCCGATTCTGCCTAGACCTGCGGAAGTCCCGAGCCGACCTGATGCAGGAGGCGATATCGGGCGTCGACACGCTGGATGCGCACCGCACCGCCCTGTACGACCTCGCATCGCGGCTAAAGGTGCCCATCTTGGAGGAGTACTGCGAGATCGGCAGCGCGGAGTCCATCGAGGAGCGCCTCGAGATGCAGCGCCTGCTCGAGGACGTGGAAGCCGGGGAGTGGGACGGCGTCCTCTGCATGGAGGTCGAGCGCCTGTCGCGCGGATCCCAGAAGGACCAGGGCGCCGTGGGCGAGGCCTTCGTGGACAGCGGCACTTTCATCATCACGCCCCAGAAGATCTACGACCCGGCATCGGAGTCGGACATGGAGTACTTCGACTTCGGACTCTTCATGTCCCGCCGCGAGTACCTGACGATCCGCCGACGCCTGCTCGGCGGCAAGCTCTCGCACTGCCGTCGCGGCGAGTACATCGGCAAGATGCCTCCCTACGGCTACGACAAGGTGGTCGTAGAGGGCATGAAGACGCTCAAGCCCAACGAAAACGCCGTGTACGTGCAGGCCATCTTCGAGCGGTACGCCGACGGCGACAGCATGCGCACGATTGCCAAAAGGCTCACGGACATGGCGGTGCCGACGGTCAACCCCAACAGCAAGAAGGGCGACGTGTGGAGCCCCTGCACGGTGAAGAACATCCTCCACAACCCCGTGTACATCGGCATCATCAGGTGGCAGAACAGGGTCTACAAGACAGAGAAGGTCAACGGCAAGAAGCGCAAGAAGGTCGTGCGCAACTCAAGCCCCCACCTGTTCAAGGGCCTTCACGCGCCCATCATCGAGCAGGATCTGTTCGACCGCGTGCAGGCACGCCTCGAGATGAACGTCAGCCCGTTCGCCCTCAAGTGGTCTCCCCACAACTACTACGCGGGGCTGATCCGCTGCGAGAAGTGCGGCGCGCCCCTCAACTACGACAACCACCGCAAGAGCCCGTACATGCTGCACCGTGGCTGGGACGGCTGCGACATGAAGTCCTGCCGACTGGAGAACCTCGACAACCTCGTCATCGCGTGGCTGACCGCCACCGTGGAGGATCTGGAGCTCGAGGTCAAGGAGAACGAGCCGACCAAGCGCCGCGCCCTGTACCTTTCCGAGAAGCAGCGCCTTGAGGAGGCCATCGCCAAGTCGCGCCAGATCATGCAGGACAACGTCGAGCGACTCGAGGAGCGCATCTACACGAAGGAGCAGTTCCTGGAACGCCAGGCGATCCACCAGGAGCGCATCGAGAAGGCGACGCTAGCCCTCGAAGAGCTGAGGGAGCCGACGCTGGAGGACAACCCCGCGCGCATCGCCACCATCCACCAGACGATCGGGGCGCTGCGAGACCCCGGCTTCGACGTTCGGGCGAAGAACGAGCTTCTCAAGAGCGTCATCAAGTCCATCAAGTACACCAACCGATCAAAACCCGGATCCGACAGCGAGATGCTGTTGGAGATCACCCCGCGATAGGAGGAGCCATGGCATTCGACATCAGCATGATAGGCACCCGGTTCTGCATGTACCTGCGCAAGTCCCGAGGTGACGACGAGTACGAGCAGATGACCGGAGTGGACGCCCTCGACGCCCATCGCACGGCGCTCTACGACTTCGCGGGCAGGCTTGGCGCGGTGATCAGCGAGGAGTACGCCGAGGTTGCCAGTGGCGAGTCCCTGTCGGCGCGACCCGAGATGCTCCGACTCTTGGAGGACATCGAGAATGGCAGGTGGGACGGTGTCTTCGTGGTAGCGGTCGACAGGCTCTCCCGAGGCTCCCAGCGCCAGCAGGGAATCATCGGCGAGGCGTTCATCGACTCCGAGACCTTCATCATCACCCCGCAGAGGGTGTACGACCCTCTCTCGGAAAGCGACATGGAGATTTTCGACTTCAACCTGTTCATGAGCCATCGCGAGTACGACACCATCAAGCGCCGCTTGAACGCAGGTCGCGAGGCGGCCTGCCGCAGGGGCGAGTACATAGGCAAGGAGCCGCCGTTCGGATACAGCAAGGTCGTCGTGAACGGTCGCAAGACGCTCGAGCCGAACGAGCACGCGGATACCGTGCGCCTGATCTTCCGCATGTACCTGGAAGGCGTCTCGATGTACAGGATCGCCAAGAACCTCACCGCGATGGGCGTACCAACGCCCAGGCAGAGCCGTCTGGGCGCCAGCTGCTGGCAGCCCTCCGTCATCGGGAAGATGCTCTCGAACCCCGTCTACATCGGCATGATCCGCTGGAGGCACACGAAGCTGACGGCCGCTCCGGATGGCAGCGGCAGGAAGTACCGGGCGGTCACCAACGAGGACTGCTTGCTGGTGGAGGGGCTTCACGAGCCGATCATCTCGTTGGAGGACTTCGAGGCGGTTCAGGCTCGGCTCGAGGAGAACAGGAACTTCCGCGGGGGCGGTGCCATCGAGCGCAACTATTACAGCAGGCTCCTCCGCTGCACGAGGTGCGGCCGCGCCCTGCACTACGGGGTCATCTGGGGCGCTCCCTACATGATCCACACGCATTGGAGCGGCTGCGACGTGAAGTCGTGCAGCTTGGAGACGATAGACAACCTGATGATCTCGTGGCTGACCTCGACGGTGGAGGACTTGGAGCTCGAGGTTGAGGAGGAGAGGAAGGGAGACCGCGTCGCGGAGAAGGCCGCGCTGGGTCGGGAGATCGAGCGTTCCCGCCGCGTTGTGGCCGAGTTGATGGACATGTTGGAGAAGGGTGCGATAGACAAGGAGGAGTTCGTGAGGAGGCGTGACATGCACGTCGACCGCTGCGCGAAGGCCGAGGCCGCGCTAGGCGAGTTCGAGCAGATGGAGGAGTCGCGCAACCTCCGCATCGTGCGCATCCACGAGGTGATAGGCGCCTTGAAGGATCCCGATTTCGACGTACGCGCGAAGAACGCCCTCCTGCGCTCCGTCATTAGGAAGATCGGCTATATCAACAACCAGAAGGGAGATCCGGGCGATGATTTGACGCTGGATATAGAGCTGCTCTGACCTGCGGGTGTACCAGTGGCATCAAATCTCGATCTGCTCGATAACCCCTGCTTCGTCCATTTCTCCGAATGCCGTTGCAGTGGCTTTGGATTCGTAAGTACGTGACCCCTTGTTTGTTGTTACTTGGTTGTACTCGACAAGCGGCAGCAAGGAGAACTCAGCGCGTTTGAAGTGGTTGATTTGCGTAACGATGTCCTGAGGAAC
>JAFXIM010000257.1 GCA_017533165.1 Eggerthellaceae bacterium | reverse complement strand
TGACCAGGCTTAACGGGAATCAGCTGCTCTTGATGTCGACGGATCGCGTCAGGATGCGGTAAAGACAGCCGCAAAAAACCGGCGATGCATCCGTCTTCATTCACCCACTGAAGGAAGTGCTCGGTAGACACGGTGGTTTCGTAGACGCTTTCTTCGAGGGAAAGCAGCTCTGCATTCGTTTCGCGTGTGCTCACTTCACGCATACGGATTTCGCGAACATTACGACCGCTCAGCCGAACACGATCCTCTACGGCTTGTCTTAGGTTGGTCTTCTTACTGCCAGCCATAATGTCGTGCGCCGATATATCGCGAATCATTCGGGAAATGCGGCCGTACTCCGGAGTTTCCAGAACCAAATCTGCAAGCAGCTCGATCAACACTTCATCTTCGTAAGGAAGCCACGCACCTGCGTGATAGAGATCCTCCAAGCCCGTTCCCTCCACGAGAACGCAAGGATACAGCTTAACCTCATCGGGAATATAAGCAGGATCACTCATAAACTTAAGGTAACCGCTCTTGTCCAAACTCGGGTTAGAGCCGTAGAGGTTGAGCATGTAATGAGCATGAATCTTAAATCCGAATAACCTGAGAAGCTCAAAAGCCTGCGTAACTTCCTGCACATCGGTTGATCGACGATTCAAGCTGATGACCTTCTCGTCAATGCTTTGCACTCCTATCTGCACCTTAGTACAGCCAAGACGCCTCAGCAGACAGAGGCTTTCAGAACTGAGCGTATCAGGACGGGTCTCTACCACCAACCCAACAACCCTGTGCTCAGCAGTTTCGTTTCTCCGGTGCTCATGGTCGAGCAGCGAGAAGTCTGACGCTTGGACCTCGTCGAGTTTTTGCCAGGCCTCAGATTTACCATACAGCTCCTCGTAAGCTTGGTTGTAGCTCAACTCTCCGGAGGCAATACGTCCTTGTATCTGCGCGCACGCTCCGGCAAGCTGACCGGGATCCTGTTCAAGACCAATCTGCGCATATTGCGTACGCAGGGCGTCCACCCAAGCATCCCTATTCCCTTCATCGTTTAGCGCTTTGAACAGCTCGGTTATGAACCATATTTGATAGTGCTGGGAGTAATCGCTCCAAGATCCCCCCAGTACGATAATCTCCACTTTATCGGTCGCATGCCCCATCTCGGTGAGAGCTTTCAGGCGGGATGCAACCTGAAGGTAGGGGTCAAAGTAGTTTCTTTCTGCTCGCTGACATGCAGGCTCATCGCTTAAGTAGCTCTTCGGCATACGTATATCGTTTGGGCAATACAAACAATTGCTTTTGCAGGGAGCTGGCTTTGTCACCACCGTGATGGTTGCAACACCAGACGCTGTTCGCCGCGGTTTAACCTGCAGAGTCTTGACGATGAGATCGTCGAGCCTTGCATCAATATTCCATGATTGCCAAACTTCGCTTTGCGCCGCACGCTGGCAGAGGTAAAACAACAGCGCCTTTTTCTTTGAATTATGCAAGGAAACATCTTGAACGCCATGGTTGCTGCTTCGCACCAGCTGCGCAAGCCTGTCCTGAGATAGAGAGCCCTCGTTCCGCAAGATGGCGATGAGCTTATCGAGGAGTCCTTTCCTAATGGCTTCTTGATATTGCATGGCTCTCAATCACCGGCACTTTTATCGAGAGAGCTTTCTCTCTCGGTCCTTCAGGGCTGCAGAGAGTATCTCGTGCGCCATCTGAGACTTCTGCATACGAGCCAACTCTATCTCCTCGGTTTCCATGATAAGAGTGGCAGCGTTATCATCTGTCCCGAAGGCTAGACCCTCCCCTACGCGATTTGCAACTATCATGTCTGCATGCTTTCGTTCAAGCTTCACTCGGCCGTTCTCAAGAACATCATCGGTTTCCGCAGCGAAGCCCACAACGTAACGATTCTCCTTTTTCGAAGCAAGCGTCTTTAATATGTCAGGGTTCTCAATTAGGCTGATGCTTGTCAAAGACGCGTCGTCTACGCCTTTCTTGAGCTTTTTGTCGGAAGGCGCCGCAGGACGATAGTCCGCTACCGCCGCAGCAAAGATGGCAAGATCGCTCGACATAAAAGGCTCTTGTGCGGCCGCAAGCATCTCACGTGCCGACTTAACCGGCACAAGCTCTACGCCCTCGGGAGCCTCAAGCGACACGGGTCCGGAAATGAGCGTAACGGCGGCGCCGCGTGCTGCAGCGGCTTCAGCAAGAGCATACCCCATCTTGCCTGAGGAATGATTGGATATGAAGCGGACCGCATCTATGGCCTCAACGGTAGGACCTGCTGTCACCATAACGGACACACCCGTCATGTCGGCTTTAAGGCCTCGCACATTCTCCAACTCAGCAATTACTTTCTCAACGATATAAGAGGGTTCGGGCATGCGTCCCCGTCCCACATCGCCGCATGCTTGATAGCCCTCGTCGGGTTCAAGAACAACAAGACCCCTACGCCGAAGCGTATTCAAGTTTTCCTGGGTTGCGGCCGCTTCGTACATGGCCACATTCATGGCGGGAGCCACCACGATAGGAGCCTTGGTAGCCAGCGCAGTTGTAGTTAAAAGATCATCCGCTATACCGTGAGCCAACTTAGCTGCAACGTTAGCCGTACAAGGAGCAATCAAGAACAGATCGCACTCCTGCGCCAGAGAGATATGGTGGATAGGGTCTCCCGGATTATCAAAGAGGCCCAAGGCTACAGGTTCGCGCGTAAGAGCACGAAAAGTCGTGGGGCCCACAAACTCAGCCGCATGCTCTGTCATAACCACCTTGCATCGTACGCCTGCCTTCTGCAAGCCTCGCACGATCTCGCAGCTTTTATAAGCCGCTATACAACCGGTTACGCCAATAAGAACACAGGGCTTTTGCGCTGTCATGATACTAATCCCACCTCAAACTCAAGCACTTGATCTAGGAAACGTATGGCTCCAAAACATGAGTCAGTACGCGAAGATGAGCCTTGCTTTTATTTAAGCAAGGCACGTACACGTAATCATCATCGTAAACAGGCTGACCCAAATCACGCATGCCCGACGCATGCATCGCACGCAGTTCAATATCGACATCGTAAAGCGTCTCAAGGCAATCTACGGCAAAGTTCGGGCACACGACAAAGATTCGGCCCTCACCCGCTCGCGTCCAACGATCGATGACATCTTTGGAAAATGGCTGAAGCCAGTCACGACCTTTATCAAACCGACTCTGGTACGAAATGGTCCACCTTTTGCGATCAAGGCCAAGCTCGCTTGCGATATGCAAACTTGAGGAACCAGTCTGCAGTTCGTAGGTGTCTCCCGCCTCGATATCCACAAGAGGGATGGAGTGGTAGGAAAACAGGAGACGGTCATTACCCTCAGGATCAAAGCCGGTGTTAATGATGGAGGAAGCTATGGCCTTGATGTAAATGGGATCTTCGCTGTAGTTGTCAACGAACTCCAAACGTCCCTTGAAGCGAATCTTTTTTGCAGCTCTATCGACACCGTCGCGAATAGCGCCGGTCGTGCAGAAAGCGCTCTGCGGGTATAGAGGAAGCACAATGATGCGATTACAGCCCTTTTCGACAAGCTCCTTCAATCCAGCCTGAATCGAGGGCGTGGAATAGCTGTAGCCCTGAGAAACGACGACGTTCTGTCCGGTTCTTCGGTAATAGGCCTGAAGTCCAGCTGTGAGCATATCCTGATACAGGAGCAAGGGAGAGCCGTCTTCGGTCCAGATCTGCTCATACTTTTCCGCCGACGCCTTGGAGCGCTTGGGAAGAATAACCAGATGGAGCAAAAACCACCAAGCGAGACGGTTCATGGGACAGATGCGCGGATCCATCAAAAACTTGGACAGGTACTTCTTAACCGCGCGCGGCGTAGGCGCCTCAGGTGTTCCCGTATTGGCCAGAAGAACGCCCAGGGGCTGTACGCTGTACTTAGCACTAGCCATAGATGATGCCCTCCACGCGAGGGAAGGGTGCGTTGCGTTGCAGAGCGGCAACAAGCTCTCCCTCTTCTGTTTTTCCCATGCTCCGAGTAGCAAGATCTTCCAAAACGTATCTCAAATCACTTGGGAGATTATCGACAAACTCCATTCGCTCTGCTGTGATTGGGTGGTCGAAAGCAATCTTATAGGAATGAAGGAACTGTCTGAGCAAACCCAGCTGAGATGCTTCCTCGCGCGGGGAATACGTGTTGTAAACGGGATCACCCACAATGGGATGCTTGGTGTATTGCATGTGAACGCGTATCTGATGAGTTCGACCAGTGAACAGCTTGCAGTCAATAAGAGTGTAGCCGTCATCTCCGCGGCGAGCCTCAAACCGCTCAAGCACCTTGAAGGTGGTTATAGCTTCACGAGAAGACGAGGACTCTCTCACGGCCATCTTCGTTCGCTCGCTCGCATCACGCGCGATAGGGGCGTCGATCATTCCCGTATCGTGGGCGATAATGCCGTTAACAAGGGCAAGATAATGGCGATCAACCATGCGTCGGCGAATATCGTCCATGAGCACGCTTCCCGCCTCGTCGGTCTTCGCAGCGAGCATAAGACCGGTGGTGTCACGGTCGAGACGATGCACGATGCCGAGACGGTCATCCTCTCCCTGAACATTGCATAGGTTTTCGGCTCCGCAGTGAAAAATGAGCGCGTTAACCAGGGTACCGTCATGATGGTCAACCGATGGGTGACAAACAAGGCCAAGCTGCTTGGAAAGGACAAGCAGATCTTCATCCTCGTAACGAATGTCAAGATCTATTGCCTGACCTTTCACCTCGAAATCTTGCTGAACCTCTTCGATGGTGCAGAGGATTTCATCATGCAACCTGAGGATATGCTTCTTAGCAACGGCCAGCCCGTTAACAAGCACCTCTCCGGCCTCTATCGCACGCGCCGCACTAGAGCGACTCTCGTAAATACCCCTGTCGTACAACATGGTGTCAAGGCGCATCCCAGCGTCATCCGAAGTGGCGATATGTTTATGCAGGCGCGTCATAGGCTCCACCATAATAGATAGCTTCAATTACTTGAAAATATAGTTTACTCAGATTGAGCGCTTTTCTTAAAGCCGCAAAGCAGGCTTATGAAGAAAATAACGAAACCGCACGTAACACCGATGTCCGCAACGTTGAATACGGGAAACTCGATGAACACAGGCTCTATGAAGTCAACCACGTAGCCCAACAAGAAGCGATCGATCGCGTTGCCCACGCCACCGGCAAATACCAAGGAAAGACCAAGGGCCTCACCAAGGCTGGAGTCGGGCGCCAGCTTAAATAGATATATCAACAGCAAGACGCAGATCAGCAGCGAAAATACCCCCAGAGCAAATGTTGAGTCAGAAAACATGCTCCACGCAGCGCCCGTATTGTGAACCAATCGGAATCTGAATATCCCCAGGATTGGTCCTGCAATCACCTCTCCTAGATCAAAGGAGTTGAAGTAGCACTTGGTAGCCTGGTCCAATGCAAGCCAAAGCACAACGACCAAGCCAAATACTTTGGCATTTCTTATGCGGAAATCGAAAGAGACGGGCTCATCCGAAGAAGGGCCCGTCGTGTCTTTCTCGAAGTTGATGTCGTGTGCGGCGCTGGACTTCAAGCAACAGCCTGCCTACTCTGCCTCAAAGCCTATAGCCTCAAGAGCATCACCGCAGCGTTTGCACACGTCACTGTGAGCTTCGTTACCGCCAAGCGTGCGAATGTTCCAACAACGCGGGCACTTCTGGCCCTGCGCTACCTCAACGCTTGCAGAAGGCTCTTCGACATCAGCTGCCTCAAACTTGACAGAAGCTACGATGAAGAGCTCTTCAAGCACGCCGTGAGCAAATGAAGCAGCAACATCAACGACGTTCTGAGGCGCCAAAATAGTGATAGCAGCCTCCTGGCTCTTACCGATGACCTTGGCGGTACGTGCCTCCTCGAGTGCCTTGGTGACAACCTCGCGGATGGCCATCATCTGTTCAAAATTGGCAACAAGCTCTTCGGCATTGTCGGGAAGAGCGGGAACGAAGTCCTCCCTTACCGGCCAACCTGCGAGCTGAACGCTGGCTTCGCGGTCCTCACGATTTCGCTCTGCGGGAGGATAGTGCTCCCAAACCTCTTCGGTGGTAAAGGAAAGGATGGGAGAAAGAACGCGAACCATAACCTCGAGGATGTTCATGAGAACAGTCTGGGCGGCTCGGCGCGGCAGAGCCTTAGGAGCCTCAGCATAGAGACGGTCTTTGACAACGTCCATGTAGACAGCCGAAAGGTCGTTTACGAAGTCATAGGCCACGCGATACACCGTGTTGTAGCGATACGCCTTGTAGCCAGCCTCCACGTCTGTCAACAGCTTGTAGGTGCGAACCATAGCCCATTGGTCGATAGGCTCAAGCTCATCCCAAGAGCTGACTGCATCAACCGAAGCATCGAAATCGTCAAGGTTTCCAAGCAGGAAGCGGTAGGTGTTGCGGAAGCGTCGATACGCATCAGACACCTGTTTCAGGATATTGTCGGAAATGCTGACATCCTGAGAGTAATCAACGCTCGATACCCAAAGGCGAAGAACGTCAGCGCCGAACTTAGCCATAACATCAGCAGGGTCAACGCCGTTGCCAAGCGACTTGGACATCTTACGACCCTGCTCGTCAACGGTGAAGCCGCAATGCATGACAGACTTGTAAGGCGGCACGCCGTAAGCCCCTACGCTGGTCAAAAGCGAGGACTGGAACCAGCCGCGATGCTGGTCGGACCCCTCAAGATACATGTCAGCCGGGAAGGTAAGGCCCTCGGATGCGCGATGGCGGCAAACGCTCGTATGAGTAACGCCGGACTCCCACCACACGTCGAGAATGTCCTTCTCAGGAATGAGTTCGGTGCATCCGCACTTCTCGCAGGCAGTACCCGCCGGCAAATACTCACTCGGCTGCTTAGTGAACCAAGCATCGGCGCCTTCGTTGTTGAAGAGGTCGATAACCGCATCAAAGGTTTCCTCAGTTGCAACCGTCGCGTCGCACTTGGCGCACTTGAAAACGGGGATCGGAACGCCCCAGGAACGCTGGCGCGAAATGCACCAGTCGGGACGGTCGGCGACCATAGATCCAATACGATTAGATGCCCATTCAGGGATCCAACGAACCTCATTGTGGATAGCGTTAAGAGCATTGTCGCGAAGATCGTTCTTCTCCATGGAGACGAACCACTGATCGGTAGCTCGGAAGATAACCGGCTGATGGCAACGCCAGCAATGCGGATAGGAGTGCAAAATCTCCTGCTTGGCTACAAGCGTACCCTGTTCCTTCAGCCATTCGATAATAACAGGATTTGCCTCATCGGTATCAAGGCCTGCAAACTGAGCAGCCTCATCGGTGAAGCATCCATTGTCATCAACGGGCATAAGCAGCGGAATGTCAAACTCAAGACCCACCAGGTAGTCGTCCTGACCATGGCCAGGGGCGGTGTGGACAGCACCAGTACCAGTATCAAGGGTGACATGGTCACCGTAGATGATCCGTCCCTTAAGGTCATGACGCACGGGGCAGGTGTAGGTCAAACCGCACATCTGCTTGCCCTTGAGGACCACGGGTTCGCCCGCGTCATCGCAAACGAAAGAGTATTCTTCCCAACCAGCGATCTCGGCAACGTTAGCAACCAGCTCACGAGCCATAATGATATTGCCGGCATCGCAAAGAACCATGACATAGTCAGCATCGGGGGCAAGGCTAACGGCGGTGTTTGCCGGAAGCGTCCACGGGGTTGTGGTCCAAATAAGGATATAGGCGTCACCCTGGGCGCCGTAAGTCTCGAACACGCCAGGCAGGGCATCCATCTTAAACTTCACAAAGATGGAGGGCGAAGTCTCATCGGAGTACTCGATCTCAGCTTCAGCAAGAGCGGTATGACAACGCTTACACCAGTGAATGGGCTTGCGTCCGCGATAGACAGAACCCTTCAGGTACATCTCCTTGAAGATCTCAACGTTGCCGGATTCGAAGTTCGGAGTGAAGGTGAGATAGGGGTGATCCCAGTCGGCGTTGACACCAAGACGCTTGAAACCGTCACGCTGAACGTCCACGTACTTTTCAGCCCATTCACGGCACAGTCGGCGAAGCTCCGGCTGGGAGGTTTTAGCCATCTTCTCCTTACCGAGGGTAACCTCAACCATATGTTCAATGGGCTGGCCATGGCAATCCCAACCAGGGATGTAGGGAGTGAAGTAACCGCGCTGCGCGCGGCTTTTGATAACAAAGTCCTTCAAGATCTTATTGAAAGCATGGCCGATGTGAATGGGGCCGTTGGCGTAGGGCGGGCCGTCATGAAGCACAAACGGAGTTCCGTCCTGGTTCTTCTCGAGAACCCTGCGATAAATGTCCTGCTCATTCCACTTCTCAAGACGCTTCGGTTCGTTCTCAGGGAGGTTTGCCCTCATCGAGAAATCGGTCTTGGGAAGGTTCATGGTCTCCTTATAGCTCTTAGCCACGGGTGCCCAACCTTTCATGCTAGATGCGCGATGCCTATGAACAGCGGCTCAGCATGCTGCATGCAAAACCGCCAGTTTTCAAACTAAGTTAGTATAAGTCAAGTAACCCTTCATTTCCACCGAACGAAAGCAAGGGGCCGGAATATGAGACAATGGGCATATGAAACTAGTTGGACAGACAGAGTTCTATGGCATTAACGAGTGGAACGGCCCGGCCATCATACTCGTAGATCTCGATGCGTTCTTTGCGTCCGTAGAACAGCTCGACCACCCTGCATGGCGCGGAAAGCCCGTTATAGTGGGCGGTGACGCCGACAAGCATGGCGTCGTGTCCACCTGCTCCTACGAAGCACGTGCTTATGGCGTTCGAAGCGCCATGGCTTCATCGCGAGCAAAACAACTTTGTCCTGAGGCAATTTGGACAGGGGGCAATTTCGCTCGTTACCGCGAAGTCTCCGACCAAGTCATGCAAATCCTTCGAGATGAGACGCCGCATGTACAGCAGGTTAGCATCGACGAGGCCTTCTGTGACATCACCCCAACCAAGTCAAACAGAGAGCATCCCGTATCCATCGTCAACAGAATTCAGATTCGCGTTGAAAAGCTCGGGATTACGTGCTCCATTGGGCTAGGTACAAGCAAGTCTGTAGCCAAGATAGCCTCAGATATGGACAAGCCGCGAGGCATCACCGTAGTTTATCCGGGAGAAGAGTCGAAATTCCTCTCCCCCATCCCCATAAGACGCTTGAGTGGTATAGGCCCCTCAGCCGAAAAGAACCTGCTCGCTCTAGGTATCAAGACGCTCGGAGACCTCGGATGCGCGGACGAATCCGTATTGCGTAAGATATTTGGCAAAAACTCCGAGCTCATGAGAAATCGCGCTCTCGGAAAGGAC
The DNA here is from genome assembly GCA_017533165.1 of Eggerthellaceae bacterium. The sequence goes on along the minus strand of JAFXIM010000257.1, from coordinate 1,634 downwards.
TGGTCTCTGGTCGTTTCCGACGATGAAGTCAAATCGGTTTCCAACGAGGTCACCTTCGCTAGAGACTTGGGTACCCGCGAGGAGATCGACGCCGCACTAGGAACAATAGCTGCCAAGCTAGGGAGAAGACTCAGAAAGAAAGGGCTGAAGGGTTCCACGCTTGCCCTCAAAGTCCGCTATGACGACAGAAGCCTTAGGTCGGCGCAAAAGCCCCTATCAGCAACAACGGACGACGAATTCATCCTCATTGAGGCTTCAAAAGGCTTGGTAGACGAAGTTTGGAGACCCGGCCTGAAGGTCAGGCTCTTAGGTCTTGCAGTAACAAATTTTGACCCCTTATATTCAGAGCAGCTTGCGCTATTCGAAACCGATCATAGCGAGATCCAGGCAAATGCAAAACTCGCTAAAGACAAACGAAGGCAACTCATATCGACAACCGATAAGCTCAAAGACAAATTCGGTGAGGATATAGTGCGCTTTGGCCGCGAACTGAGAAACGAAGGCAACACCACTGGCTCGAGTTCCAAAAACCCAGCCGATTACAAATGACATTGAATAGGAAAAGCCTGCGCTTACCCCATAAATCCACTAAGTAAGAAGCGGCCTTGAAGCCGCTTCCCCTAGTTGAATTTGAAGATCTTTTGCGCGATGTGATAGCCGCCCAAGCCAGCTCGCCTGCCAAGCTCAGTTGGCAGATTAGTTCCCAAATTTAGAACATTAGCCCTGATGCGCTTATGCAGAGCAGGATCAGCTTCCTTTAGATAGCGCCAAATAGCCTCGCGCTTCTCTTCATCTTCAGGGGTATTGCGCATGCGCAAGAACACCGAGCAGATGCACATCATCATGGCGAGGTAGTTCTCCATGTACAAACGCAAGCGCTTTTCCTCAATGGAACTCACATCAACAGCGTCGATCATGGTACGCGTTACGCGAAGCTGCTGATCGATGCGACCCATCATGACCTTTTCATTCACCGATTGATCCTCGCGGCCGATGAAGTAGCGATACATGTCAACGTTTATGTAATAGATGGACTCCACATGCGGCAAGGGCTCGTATACGAAGATGTTATCGACGTAGAAGCAATGATGCGGAAGTTGCAGCTCCATCTCACGAAGCAATTCGGTGCGATAGATGACCGAATGCATCAAAAGGTACTGGCTCGGGTTGAAGCGTCCCACTTCATCCCAACCAAACTCCTCCTCGATCGGGAAGACGTTTGCGTACCCCATTACCGTGCGCGTACCTTCGTAGACCTTTTCGTACACGTAGTTGGCGATAACGAGATCAGTCGCATCCCTCAGCTCCATCTGACGACGCAGATAGCGCATGATGGGAACCATGGCTTCTTCGTCAAGCCAGTCGTCCGAGTCAACCACCTTGAAGTACCGACCCGTTGCGTTGTCAAGGCCGGCGTTTACGGCCGATCCGTGCCCGCCGTTTTCCTTGTGAATGGCCTTAACGATATCTGGATAACGCTGCTGCCACTGATCTGCCTTCTCAGCCGTGTTGTCCTTGGTGGAGCCATCGTTGACGATCAAAATCTCTATGTCATCGCCGCACTTGAGAAGCGACTCAATGCACTTGTCCATATACTCCGCTGAGTTGTAACAAGGAACCGCAAATGAGAGCGT
>JAFXIM010000256.1 GCA_017533165.1 Eggerthellaceae bacterium | reverse complement strand
GTCCGGCTTTCTCAATCGGGCTCCGTGGCTGGCGTTGCGCATCCCCCTCTAATTGTGCCATCCCATTATTCTGCAATCCCATAACTTCACTGTCCCATAAAAGCGTTGTGTTAGACCACTTTGGATAAGTGTCCTGCACGCAGTACACGCGACGGGGCCCCGGTTGCGACAATTCCATCATCAGGAAAGATGGAGGTTGCAATGGAAGACGTGCTCACCCAGCTGACGAGGCAGTTCCTCCCGCAGATGACGGCTGCCGAGAAGAGCAGGGCCCTGAGATCGCTCAAGGCGCTGATAGACGCGGAGCTTTTCGAACTCGCGGCAAGCGAGGGGGCGGAAGACGATCCCGACAGAGCCTGCCCCTGGTGCGGCTCCCCGCATTACGTGAAGAGGGGGCGAGACGGGCGCGGCCGTCAGCGGTTCCTCTGCCGAGGGTGCGCCAGGACCTTCACCGACGCCACCATGCGCATCTTCTCCACCACCAAGCTCGACAGGTCGGCCTGGATGAGGTTCGCGGAGTGCCACGTGGACATGTTCCCGCTGCGCGAGTCGGCTGAAAAGTGCGGTGTGTGCCTCAAGACGGCGTTCTTCATGCGCCACAGGCTGCTCGAGGCCATGGCCAAGCGCATGCCCGCCTTCCGCGTGGAGGCCGGCGGCGGGGCCGAGCTCGACGAGTGCTTCTTCAGGGAGAGCTTCAAGGGAAACCGCTCCAGGTCGGAGTCCGGCATGCCCAGGAAGCCCCGCACAAGGTCGCAGGGAACCGACGGGCACGAGAAGATATGCGTGCTCACCGGCATCAACGACGCCGGCGACATCTTCTACGAGATCGCGGGGAGGGGCGGCCTCGACGAGGCGGCGGCCAGGGAGCTGCTCGCCGACAAGCTCGCGGTCGGCGCGATAATCTCGACGGACCGTGCGCACGTGTACCGCCGCGTCCTGCCCGCCCTCGGCGTCGGCGCGCACATCGCCAGCAAGAGGGAGGAGCACGCCATCAACAGGGTGAACAGCCTCCACTCCCAGATGAGGCACTTCATCGGCAGGTTCCGGGGCGTCTCCACGAGACGCCTCGAGAACTACCTCGCCTGGTTCAAGTGGACATGGTGCTTCAAGGTCCGCAGGAGCGCGGACGAGCTCGCCGAGCTCATAGTGAGGCAGGCGGCCCGCGGCACGTACGAGAAGACCTGGCGCCAGTACAAGGTGACCCCCTATCCGTTCTACGAGTACTGGATCAAGCAGGCGAAATGGGACTCGCGTGCGCGGAGGGCCATATACGGCGTGGCGTGATGTCCAGGGCGGTCTGGCGCAGCGCATCTGCGGCAAGCGCTGAAGTCGTGCCCCGATGCAAATAGCAACAGCTAGCGATATTCTTCGGGAACGTCGAAACCGTACTCACGGCATAGGAGCATGACATCGTGGGCGTCGTGCTCGTCATGCTGATAGCCCAAGTGAAACAACAGCTGGCTTTCGGGGTCGATGCACGACACCTCCACCTCGCCGATGCGCCCCCTCCCCGAAAAGACCTCCCCGGGAAAACGATCTCCCTGATACAGAATATCGCCATTCTCGGCGAAATCGAAGCAATGCAGGTCGACGATGCGCCCCGCCTCGTCTTGCCACACCGTGTGATCTTCGGTGGTGAAAGATGCAGCCACCTCGGAAAACCCCTCATCAGCAATTAGATCCACGAACCTTTGGTAATCCCCGCGCTGAACGAACAGGTCGATGTCGTTATGGGCCCTGGTCTCACGCCCGACAAGCGCATCGACGCCCCAGCCGCCATCAAGATATACGCCAATGCCCGCACCTGCGGAAAGGCCGATTATCCAACACGCATCATCCTTGGTGACCATAGGAGCTCCTTCGCTTTCGCCTGCTATCTAAGCAAGAAAGATTATAGGAAAAGTCCCAGTATCCAAAGCGGTCTAACACAACGCAGGCATTGGACAGTGGGGGCATAAAAGCCCGCCTCCCGCGTCGGATTAGCGCTCGGCGGGCTTGAGAGCGAATCATGAGGGAAGACCGGCGCACAGAAGAGCTCGGCGTTGAACGTGGCCGCGCATCCACTAGCGCCAGGACGGTCGATTACGACCCTCAGCTGAAGACGCGGGCGCCACGATGCCCATGCGCTCACAACATGTCGATGAAATAGCGGACTATTGTCGCCATCAAACTGCCTATCAAGCCAGCAGCCGCGAACATGGTCGCAGGCGACCTTGCCACGCCCTTGTCGCCTAGCGTATTCGACGGTGGGTCGTTGGACCGATTCCTCGCCAGCAATCGGGCCGTCGTTCCTCGGGAGCTCAGCCGCTCTCGGCTCTAGCCGGCGCTCAAAGCAGATACGCCATCCAGCCAACCCTGAGCCCGTTGCTCGGACCTCCCATGCCGGGACGCCCACCTTCGCCTTTCTCGGCTCCGCCACGCTCGCTCAGAACCAGGGCCT
>JAFXIM010000255.1 GCA_017533165.1 Eggerthellaceae bacterium | reverse complement strand
GTTGCGAACCAGCAGCAGGCGGCCCTCCGCCGCATCGAAGATGCGCGACATCGGCGAGGAGGTCTGCCATTCGCCCAGAATATCCAGGCATTGGATTCTCCCGCGCCGACACGCCTCGCGCGCGGCTTCCACCGAGCCTTCCGCCGCCAAAAGCATCGTCTCACAGTAGGAGGCGATCGCAAGCGAGCACACGACACTGCTGTCGCAGCTGATGCGTCGGCACTCCGCCAAACGCTGGCGGGCCTTCCCCGTCTCGAGGATAGACAGGTGCGCGAAGGCCACGTCGAGCAGAAGAACGGCCTTGAGCTGGCCGTCGGCCATCCCCTCAAGAAAGCCGCTGGTGCGCGCAATGGTGCCGCGGGGATCGGGATGCGCGCTGGGGCTGGCGTCGACGGGCGCGCCGAGCAGCGCGCGCACCTCGGCATCGCTTTGAATCCTCTCGGCAGCATCAGGACCCTCTGTAAGCCGGCGGTACTGCTGCTCGAAGGACCGGGGGCCGCCGTTCCACTTCATCGCCGCTGTGAACAGGAAAACGAGGTACAGGCTCGGATGGCTTAATGCCTGTTCCTGGGGAAAGAGACTCATCCACTCGACGACGGCACCCGCCTTGCCCTGCGAGACAAGCGTCCAGCTGTGCTGCTCGATAAGGGCGCAGGCACGGTCCCACTCGCAGGCGAGCACGAAGTGCTTCACGGCGTCTTCGAGGAAGCGATCGCGGTTGACCCGCCCGTAGAGCCACTCCCCCGCCGCCGCATGCGCCGCGCGCACCGCCGGTTCGAAGCCCTCCTTAAGCTTTCTCCTGAGGTAGTCCCTGAATAGAGGGTGAAAGCGGAACCAGGCCCCTCGACCGCCGTCGGGCAGGACGTGAAGGCGGCCCTGCCTCGGGGTGATCAGCGCTTCGCACACCGCGTGGACTTTCGAGTCTATTTCGTCGGAGGCGATTCCGAGCGTACGTGCGCAAGAGCGAAGAACAGACTCGCACAAAGGCTCGCAGAACCGGTCGAGCACCGACACGAAGGGGATCAGGGTCCTCGCGCGCTCGGGGACGGAGGCGATCGCCTCGTCGAACAACCGGTTGAGCCCGATGCCCGCCGAGGCGATCGCGCTCGATCCAACCGAGGAGGGTCCTTCAACGCGCTTCAGCCTCAAGCCTAGCTCCCTCATCGCCAAGGGCCATCCTTCCGTGCGGGCGATGAGGTCGTTCTCGTCGAACTCGGTAATCTTCCCGCTTCCCGCGAGAAGCCCCAGGTAGGCTTGGCACTCCTCTTCGGAGAAGCGCAGGTCGCACTCGTCAACCATGAGCAGCCTGCCAGCGCCGAAAAGCTTCGAGATCGGAAGAGGGGGCTCGGACTCGCAGATAATCAGCCAATGCACATGCGCAGGGAATCGCAGCATCATCCGTCCCAGTGCCGCGTGAACTCGCTCGTCCGTCACGGCGTCGTAGCCGTCAAGGCACATCAGGACGTCCTTCTCGGTAGGAGCCTCCTCGGCAAGGCGCGCGACCGTTTCGCAGAAGAAGTCGAAATCGGCGCGCTCTTCCTCGAGGTCGATATAGTGAAGCGTTGCGGTGCCCCTCTTCCCGAGAAGGTCAGCCCATTCGGCAACGAGCGTGGTCTTGCCATAGCCGAGAGGCGCCACGACCACGATGGCGGCGCGCCGCAGAGCCTCTTCCAGCAAAGTCGCCAGGTGCGATCGGCTCACCGCCGCCTCAGGGAGGCTCGGGACCGGCGTCTCGGTGAAGTTCGGGCAGTTACGCACGCTCAACCCTTTCGTTCAAGCTCGACAGAATTGAGAAGAGCAGGAAGGCTGGCGCAGAGCGACGGCCTTCAACTGCTAAAGTTACACCAAGCGCCAGTCGCATTCAACCTTGCTCCGCGAGGCTGTCTTGGCGACGGCCCCGGACATGTGAGCGCCCTTTAGCTTGAACCTGCCATATTCGCCCAGCGCCCGCTTCTGCGCCTTGCAATGTCGTTCAGGTAAGCTTCACGGGGCCTCGCTCATCCCTCTCAGGCGAATGCCCTCGGAGACCCTGTCGAGTAAGTCTTGCAAGTTGGTTCCGCAAACGACCCTATTTGGAACAATTCTGAGGAAGCGCGAAAAACACCCCATCCGAGGTCAAACAACTTGATTTAGCAGTAACAAAACCCGTTGCATAAACAAAGACACAAATAAAGGATTGCTCTATCGTTTTTGTTACCGCATAAAGGGGGTTACTGCTATGAAAAGCAGCTACGCCTCATTTCCACGCAGGATCAGAACCTAAATCGGCAAATCGACCACCTCAAGACGGCTGATTAACGCCCATTGGCACATCGCCGATTGGAGATTGACGCAGCTTGTTCATTATTAGATATAGTCCTATACTTAGTACCG
>JAFXIM010000254.1 GCA_017533165.1 Eggerthellaceae bacterium | reverse complement strand
CTTGCTGCCTTCCTTCAAGGGAGCGCATGCCATCGATGATGCCTTCAACGCCGGCGTGAAGGTGACAGGTGTTACCGTGCACCTTGCCAACGAGGAGTACGACAAGGGCCCCATCATCGCGCAGGAGCCTGTGGTTGTGGCGGAAGGTGATACGCTCGAGACCTTGGAGGCTAAGATCCATGCCGTTGAGCACGTGCTGTACCCGCGTGTGCTGCGCATGATCGCAGAGGGCCGCGTGAGCGTTGGCGAGGATCGCAAGGTGCATATCGCTTAGGGCGCCTCGGCGCATGCGCTGCCTGCCCAAGGCATCGAAGCGCTTACCTTCTCCACCTTGCGAAGGGGCCAAGTGGCGCGGCGCAATCACGGTAGGTGGACTTTCGCAAGGGAGCTAAGCGCCTCCCGCCGAACTTTATATTACTTAATAGAAACCCCATGTCAGAGGCTGACGTGGGGTTTCATACTGGGAGGGCATGCGCTATGGAGAGGCGTGTGCGAGAACAAGGCTGAAAGCAAGAAAGGAAGGATGTAAGACCATATGAGCAATCCTCAAGTCAAGCGAGTTCTAATTTCTGTAACCGACAAGACGGGCGTTGTCGAGTTTGCGCGCGCCCTCGCCGAAGAGTTCGGCGCCGAGATCATCTCGACGGGTGGCACCGCTCGTGCGATCGCCGAGGCGGGTGTTCCCGTTACCCCGATCGATGACGTGACCAAGTTCCCCGAGATGATGGACGGCCGCGTGAAGACGCTGCACCCGCGCGTCCACGGCGGTCTTCTGGCCAAGCGCGACAACGAGTCACATATGGCTCAGGCGGCTGAGCACGGCATCGAGATGATCGACATGGTCGTCGTGAATCTCTACATTTTCGAGAAGACCGTTGCGTCTGGTGCTGATTTCGCCACCTGCATCGAGAACATCGACATTGGTGGTCCGTCCATGCTTCGTTCTGCTGCTAAGAATTTCGAAAGCGTCGCCGTTGTGACCGACCCGGCAAGCTACGACGCCATCCTTGACGAGATGCGTGCTAACGATGGTGTCACTACCCGCGAGACCCGCGCCAAGCTGGCTCTTGAGGTGTTCCGCACTACGTCTGCCTACGATACCGCCATCGCCGCATGGCTTGGCGAGCAGCTTGAAGGCGAGACGCGCTATCCCGCGCAGCAGGCCCTGCGCCTGACCAAGGTTCAGGACCTTCGCTATGGTGAGAACCCGCATCAGAGCGCTGCCTTCTTCCGTCGCGACAAGTATGCCGGTGCCGAGCACAGCCTTGCGTATGCAACGCAGCATCAGGGCAAGGAGATGTCCTACAACAACTATCTCGACACCGACGCTGCCTGGGCAGCTGTGCGCGAGTACGACAACCCGGCTTGCGTTATCGTGAAGCACCTCACTCCGTGTGGCGCATGCGAGGTTGCGGTTGACCCCGCTTCCGATGCCGTCATGCCCGAGAGCGACGCGTTGGTTGAGGCTTACAAGCGTGCCCACGAGTGCGATCCCGTGAGCGCTTACGGTGGTGTCATGGCGTTCAATCGCGCCGTTACTTCTGATGTCGTTACTGCGATTTTTGAGAACAAGCAGTTCGTCGAGTGCATCATTGCGCCGGAGTTCTCTGGTGATGCGCTTGAGATGTACGCCACGAAGAAGAACGCGCGCCTGCTTTCTACCGGTGGCGTGAACCCTGCCGGCGGCGAGGTCGAGTACCGTTCCGTCGAGGGCGGTCTTGTGTGCATGGAGAGCGACTCCGTGAAGGAAGACCCGGCTACCTTCACCGTTCCCACCAAGCGTCAGCCCACCGAGGAGGAAATGACCGAGCTTCTGTTTGCCTGGAAGGCATGCAAGTCAGTGAAGTCTAACGCCATCCTCATCGCCAAGAACCATGCAACCGTGGGGGCTGGCGCTGGTCAGCCCAATCGTGTGAACTCCGCTCTCCTGGCTGTGCGCCAGGCTGGTGAGAAGGCCAAGGGCGCCGTTGCTGCATCCGACGCATTCTTCCCGTTCCGCGATGGCTTTGACATTCTTGCCGAAGCTGGTGTTACCGCAGTCATCCAGCCGGGTGGCTCCATCCGCGACGAAGAGGTCATTGCTGCGGCTGACGAGAACAACATTGCCATGGTGTTCACCGGTCATCGTCACTTCCGCCACTAAGTTGTTGTGCCGGCGCCCTGCCGGCTGCGTGGCAGCAGAGATGAGTCGCTAGCTGCATAGCGCAAGCTTTCGAGCCCGCCGTGATCCAACTGCGTTTCGAGTGCAGTTGGCTGTCACGGCGGGTTTTGCGCGTGAGCGTTGTTTGCTCCTGCGTTTGCGTGATAGCGTGTTTGGGCGCATTGGGCATCATTTCCGCCTTCTTGGCGAGTCTGCTTGTCCATGTAAAACTGGCTTAGCGGGCGGATCATAAAAGAACAGAAGGTGGTTTTCGAGAGGACTGCGAAAGAGCTTAAGGTAAGGAATCCGCAGGAAAACATGCGAATTTTGCTTGCATTAGCTAGTGTGCGTCCCTATACTGAACAGGTTGCTAATTTCACATGCTCACGTGACTCGTTCCGCTAGTGGCCACTGGAAAAGGCTGCGGTAACGGGGATGATCGTGGGCAGAGGACTAACGAATGGAGAAAGAAATGGCTAAGATTAGCATTTCCACGCTGCTTGATGCAGGCAGCCACTTTGGGCACCAGACCCGTCGCTGGAATCCCAAGATGAAGCCGTATATCTTCGGCTCCCGCGGTGATATCTACATCATCGACCTCAAGGAGACCCTCATCGGTCTCGACAAGTCCTACACCTTCATCTCCGATCTCGCTCGCAAGGGTGGCACTGTGCTGTTCGTCGGCACCAAGAAGCAGGCTCAGGAGGCCGTCGCTGACGCCGCTAACCGCTGCGGTATGCCCTACGTCAACGCTCGTTGGCTCGGCGGCATGATGATCAACTTCGTCACCATCCGCACTCGCGTGAACCGCATGGAGGAGCTCGAGGCCATGGAGGCCGACGGTCGCATGGCTCTGCTGCCGAAGAAGGAGCAGATCCTGCTTCGCAAGGAGCTCGGCAAGCTGCAGGCTAACCTCAACGGCATCCGCAATATGAAGCGCACTCCGGACGCCATCTTCGTTATCGACACCAACCGCGAGGAGATCGCAATCAAGGAGGCCAAGCGCCTCAACATCCCGGTTGTCGGCACCCTCGACACCAACTGCGATCCCGATGACGTCGAGTTCGGCATCCCGGCTAACGACGACGCTATCCGCTCTGTCCGCCTCATGGCTGACTTCATCGCTGATGCTGTCATCGCTGGCACCGGCGCTCCGGTCTCCGCTGAGGAGATGGGCGAGGCTGCTCCTGCTGAGGCTCCGGCTGAGGCTGAGTAGGACTAACCCCGGCGTGTCGCTTAAGCGGCACGCCTCATTCGCGCTCGCGTCCGCGTTGCCTGAATAACTCGGAGGCAATGTCGGACGAAAGCGCGGCTTCGATTGAGCACGTTTTCACTAAGGAAAGGAATTAACGTGGCTAACATCACCGCTTCCATGGTCAAGGAACTCCGCGAGATGACCGGCGCTGGCATGATGGAGTGCAAGAAGGCACTCGCTGAGGTCGACGGCGATCTCGAGAAGGCCGTTGACGTTCTTCGCACCCGCGGCCTCGCTGCTGTTGCCAAGAAGGCTGGCCGTGCAACCAACGAGGGTACCGTCGTTGCCGTCGTCTCCGAGGATTGCAAGGTTGGCGCTGTCGTCGTTCTCAACTGCGAGACCGACTTCGTTGCTATCAACGACAAGTTCCAGGCTTATGCCCACAAGATCGCTCAGGCAGCTCTCGCTGCTAAGCCGGCTGACGTCGAGGCCCTGAAGGCTGCTGAGATCGAGGGCGAGACTGTTGAGGCCATCCTCACCGACGCTATCCATGTTCTCGGCGAGAACATTCAGCTTGCTCGCGTTGCTATCGTTGAGGCCGAGGGCGTCGCTTCCTACATCCACGGCGCTGGCAAGATCGGCGTTCTGGTTGCCTTTGATGTCGATGGCATCGACCCGGCCAACGAGGGCTTCCAGAAGTGCGGCCGCGACCTCGCTATGCAGGTTGCCGCTATCAGCCCGGTCTCCGCTACCCGCGAGGACGTTCCGGCAGAGGTTGCTGAGCGCGAGATGGCTATCTACAAGGCACAGGCTGCTGAGTCCGGCAAGCCCGAGAACATCCAGGAGAAGATGGCTCAGGGTCGTATGGAGAAGTTCTACAAGGAGAACTGCCTCACCGAGCAGGCCTTCGTCAAGAACCCCGATCAGACCGTCAACCAGTACGTCGCAGAGTGCGCAAAGGCTCTTGGTGGCTCCATTGTTGTCAAGTCCTTCATGCGTGAGACCCTGTAAGGCTGTCGCCTAATTCTTTAGATTGCTTGAAGAGAAGATCCGATCGGGTTACCCGGTCGGATCTTTTCCTATAATTTTCGATTGGCGTATAACGCGACAATAACGCGATAAAGGAACGTGTATGACCTCAGAAATCATCGTTGTTAACGGAAACGGCACGCTTACGGGCGAGGTTTCCGTATCCGGTGCAAAGAACTCTGCGCTCAAGCTGATGGCGGCAAGCCTGCTCGGCCAAGGTACTTCGGTCATTCGCAACGTTCCCCGCATTTCCGATATCGGCATTATGAGCGAAGTTCTCACGCGTCTTGGCGCAAGCGTTGAGCGCGATGGCGATGCGCTTGTGATTGACACGGCCGAGGTGAGCGAGTTCGAGACTCCTTATGATCTCGTCTCCAAGATGCGTGCAAGCATCTCCGTGCTCGGTCCGCTGGTTGGCCGCTTTGGTCAGGCTCGCGTTGCCATGCCCGGTGGCTGCCAGATCGGAGCTCGCAAGATCGACATGCACTTGGTTGGTCTTGAGTCACTCGGCGTCGTGTTCAACGTCGAGCATGGCGTGCTGGTGGCTAAGACTCCCAACGGCCTGCATGGCGCAAATGTGATGCTCGAATTCCCAAGCGTTGGCGCAACCGAAAATCTCCTCATGGCTGCAGTTGTTGCCCAGGGAGCTACGGTGATCGAAAACGCCGCACGCGAACCCGAGATCGTTGATCTTGCCAACATGCTCAACGCTATGGGCGCTCGCGTGAGTGGGGCTGGCTCATCTATCATTGAGGTCGAGGGAGTTGCCCTGTCCGACCTCCACCCTTGCGAGCATGCAACGGTGGGCGATCGTATCGAGGCGGGCACCTTCCTTGTTGGTGGCGCTTTGACGGGCGGTCCTGTAACGGTGAAGGGCATCGATCCGTCTTTCCTGCGCATGGCTATCGTCAAGCTGCGTGCCATGGGTTGCACCGTTGAGACCGGTGAGGACTGGATCACCGTTTCTCGTACGGGCGATCTGCTTGCCACCGACATCCAGACGCTTCCTCATCCCGGCTTCCCGACCGACTTGCAGGCGCAGTTCACGCTGCTTGCCGCTCGCGCGAAGGGCACGTCCATCATTACGGAAAACGTATTTGAGAATCGCTTCATGTTCGCAGCTGAGCTCACTCGCATGGGTGCCGACATCACCATTGAGGATCATCACGCCATCGTTCGCGGTGTCGACCATCTTCAGGGAGCTCCTGTGTCTTCCACCGACCTGCGCGCGGGTGCCGCCTTGGTTCTTGCGGGTATCGACGCGGAAGGGGAGACCTCCGTCCATAAGATCGAGCACATCGATCGCGGCTACGAAGACTACACGGCCAAGCTTTCCTCCCTGGGCGCATCCGTCGCGCGCGTGGCGCTTTAAGAAGGCAGATGTTGAGTTTTGGCTGGCGAAGGTAAACATACAAGGCCGAGGGCGGCACGCGCTTCTCGCGAAAGGGTATCCGTTGACACCCCTTCTACGCTTCATGCCAACACGCCGCGTGCCCGCGCGGAGGCATCTGTGGCCAAGCATGCGTCTTCTCAGGGAAAGGCATCGCGCTTACCTTCCCGTAGTTCATCCCGTTCAGGGGCACCACGTGTGTCTTCGGGTTCGTCCGTTCGGTCTGGCGTGCCCCATGTCGCACCGACCGTAGCCTCCAAGGGCGGTCCTGCATCTGCGGCACCTGGATCTCCAAGCATTGACATACCTACGTCGCGTCGCAGAAAGAAGGCCGATCGTGGCATGGTGACCCATATCACCCCCACGACCGCCTCCGGTGAAAGCGATGCTCAGTTCTCGCGTCGTGCTGCGCGCGGTGGCTTTGCCGCTGACGTTCAACGCAAGTCGCGCGCTAAGGGCATTCTGGGCTTTCTCGCCTTCTTGCTCTTCGTGTTGGGCGTGGGCCTGTGCGTGGGCGTCGCGGTTTATTTCGGGTCATCCGACTCCAAGTTGGCCCTGGGAGAGTCGAATGCTTCTGAGGCCTTGGTTGCTCCCGTTGAGGGCGAGGCGTATTACGCGCTGCTTTCGGCTGAGCTGGGAACGGCGGTGGCTGAAGGCGGGGACAGCACGGATGCCTACCTGCTCGTGCGCATAGACCCTACTTACAAGCAGCTTACCTTCATCAGCATTCCCTCTAACCTTTCAGTTGCGCTTTCAAATGGCGAAAAGGGCCCTCTGTACTCAACGCGTGAGCTTGGCGGTGATGCGGAGCTGATCTCTGCTGTTTCCAAGTTCGCTGGCGTGGATATCTCGCATTACGCGCGCACCAACGCCGAGGGCATCACGCGCATGGTGGAGATGGCAGGCGGCGTGCCCATGAATCTTGCCGAGGAGATTGATGACCCCCGTGCAAGCACGCGCTACCTGATGGCTGGCGAGCAGACGCTCGACGGCGAGGGGGCGCTTGCGCTTCTGCGATCCTCCAATTTCACGGAGGGTCTTGCAACGCAGGCGCAGTATCGTATCGATTTCACCCTCGCGCTGGCCAACCAGGCTCTTTCCAAGGAAGGCTTGAGCTTTGCGTCCGAACTGTCTAACATGGCGGATTCGGTTCAGGCTACGTGGAGTGCGG
>JAFXIM010000001.1 GCA_017533165.1 Eggerthellaceae bacterium | reverse complement strand
GCGCTCATCATCCCGAGCGTCATGGGCCACTCCGCCTTCATGCGCGAGCATCCGGTCGTGCGTGACTTCTACGCGCTTTCCGACAAGCAGCTTGCTCGCCAGGCCCTGTCCCGTGGCATCGTGGTCGGCATCGCGCTTATTTTCGCCGGCATTATCGTATCGGGCATTGCGGGATTTGTCCTTGGTGGTATGGGCGAGGAGCTGGGCGCTTGCCTGCTCCTTCTGTGCATTGCCGCGGCTGTATGGTGCTTCATCTACTACGGCATCATGTTCAGCCGTGTGCGCGTGGTGGAGTACAACCATGAGTCTCTCGAACAGATCGTGGAGAGCTATGGCGAGAGCAGCTCGGCCGCCGAGGCCATTATGGCGCAGCTGAGTCCCGAAGAGCGCAAGCTCCTCTTCGACGCGGAGGATATCGACGCGAACGATCCCGAGCAGGTGGCGGCCTTCTTTTCGAGCAAGAAGAAAGCCGGCAAGCTTCTGGGCGGCATCTGCGGCATCATCATGGTGGTGGCAACCATCATCGGCCTCTGCCTCCTCTTCGGTGTCCCCGTGGCGAGTGAGTACTTCTGGATGGCTTGGGTCGTTGGCGGCCTGCTGTGTGCGCTCGTCTCCATCATCATGAACACCTTTTCGAAATAGCGCTTCGAACGGAAAGACTGCGGTATAATGGGCGAGTTGCGCTTCGGGCATGAGCGCAGCGCTTCTAAACTGCGCCCATGGCTCAATGGATAGAGCAACGGACTTCTAATCCGTAGGTTGTAGGTTCGAGTCCTACTGGGCGCGCCATAAAGCAACGCAGGCCGGTCTGAATGACCGGCCTGTTTTCGTATTGCGGGTATTTGCCAAGGTGGAGCCTTGCGGCTGACCTCGTGTCGTTCGGCTTACTTCGCATTCGTGACGCGCTCGTTTCTTGCGAGGATGACAACGGCGGCAATGGTGAGCAGCATGAAGAAGCATACGCCACCAAACATGGCTCCAAAACCGAACAGCTCGACAACGGTTCCCCAGATAAAGCCGGTAGTGGCGCCCGCAAGAGAAGCTGCCATGGAAATGCGCGAGTAAATGTTGGAGTAGTCGCGCACGCCGAAGGCGCGCTTGGTCAAAATGGGCGTCATAACATTGGTTACGCCGTAGAAGAAACCGTAGGCGAAAGCTGCGACATAGATGATGAGCGCGCTGCTTCCGCCCACGGCTAGGAGGGCTACGCCTATGAATCCGAGGCTAACGCCAGCAATGGTGCCGGCGAAAGGCTTTTTGTCTCCCACGTAGCCAAGGACTAGTTTGGATATGGTCTGTCCGGCCATGGCTACCGAGGATGCGGTCGCTCCCAAAAGCGGCATGGTGACATACAGGGGAAGCGTGCTTACGTAGCTTGGAATCATGAAGTAGACGTACATGCCGAAATTGAGAAGGAAGCACATTGCCATGATCAGGTAGAAGGAAGGCGTCTTAAATGCGGTTGCCGCATCGATGCCGTCTTCATGCTGCTGCTTAGGCGCTTCCTTGGCAAGGGAATTTTCATCCGAATGCCCGTTTGCCTCCTGTGCCTCACCCCAAGGAGCAAGGCCTTTTGATTTGGGGTCAGTGGCAACGAGCAAGACGCTCGTAGGCAGGGTTGCCAGGGTGAGCACGGCAAAGGCGAGGTATGAAGCCGACCAGCCGATCTTGGCGATGAGCACGCCGCCCACCGCGCTCCATACCACGCCGCCAACTCCGGTAAAGGCCATGATCAGACCGATAAAGAAGCCGGCCCGCTGGGAAAACCAGCGGTTCACCAAGGTGGAGGGCGCAAGGAATAGCAGCATCGTGATGCCTATGCCCATGACAAAGGCACCGAGGTAGAACTGCCAAAGGGAATTGACAAAGGATAGCCATACGAAATCAGCAGCCATGATGACCACCGACCCGCCGACGCACAGGCGGGCGTCGGCTTTGCTGAGGAGCTTGCCTAAGAAGGGGAGGAAGATGAGCGACGAGATCCAGAGAATGGAGGTGTAGTAGCTCAGAGTTCCCGTTCCGACGCCAAGGTGCTCGGACAGTGGAGTGTAAAAGATGCCCGCGCAGCTCAGGCCGAATGACAGCGGCCCGAAGCTGGTAAGCACCAGGGCGAATACGAGCAAGAATCCGAAATGAGGCTTAGATATATGAGCCATGCCCGTTCCTTTCCCGTGAAGTTATGAGCTGTTGGTTGCCAAATATTAAAAAGGTTAAATAAAAACCGTTTTAATCATATATTCTAAACAGGAAAAGGAAAAGGAGCAATTTCGTGATTTTTCATTACCCTCGCTACCATGAGCTTCCCGAACAGCTGGTTTTCATCGACGAAATGGTTGATCTGGTCAATCAAGTTCATGCCTGCATTCCTGCAGCCGCAAAAAACGGCAAGGTCCGCTTTACGCGCTCCATGGCTAGCAACTACATGAAGCACGGGCTCACCCCTCCCGCAGTGGGGAAGAAATATGGTCGAGAGCATATCTGCCTTGTCCTCTTTGCGGCTACCGTCAAGCTCGTGAATAATGCCGAGGGCACCATTGCCCTGGCAAAGGAGATGTTTGCTTCGGGGGAGTACGAACGAACGCAGGACATGCTTGCGGAATCTTTTGAGTCCAGCATGGCTCGTGCCTTTTCCCGGGTCGAAGGCCTTCGGGGTACGGTCGATGAGACATCGGATCGTGAAGAGGCACTCGCGGACGCGCTCGCTCAGGCTGTGGCCGCAAAGACTTGCGCTTACCTTCTCTCTTCAAAGGAATAGGGCGAAGCAGGTTACGCCGGGGTTGCGCCTTGGCGGCGGGTGGTTGAAGCTCGTCGTTCGTCGCTCCGCGTCTCTCCCTAAGCGTGGGATGCTCTTCTCGTTCTTATGTGCATGCGCTATACGAGAAGGAGTCTGTATGCCTGGTGTGAACGTAAAGAGCGAAATCGGCCCCTTGAAGAGGGTCCTGCTTCACAGGCCTGGTGAGGAGCTTTTGAACCTCACTCCCAACACGCTTGAAGAGTTGCTGTTCGACGATATCCCCTATCTGAAGATTGCTCAGGAGGAACATGATGCCTTTGCGAGCGTCTTGCGCGAAGAGGGTGTTGAGGTGGTGTATCTGGAGGACCTTGTTGCGGAGGTCATTGATGACCCCGACCTGCGAAAGCAGTTTCTCGAGCAATTCATTTTTGAGGCAGGTATCAGGACTGATCGCTATAAGAAGATCATCTACGACTACCTTGATGAGGGTTATCCTCATCCGAAGGACCTCGTTCTCAAGACGATGGCGGGCATTAACTTGCAAGAGCTTCAGTCCGACAAGAGCAATTCGCTCGTGGATTTGGTAAGCGATGCTTCCAAGCTGGTCATCATGCCCATGCCCAACCTGTATTTCACTCGCGACCCCTTTGCCGTTATAGGCGAGGGCGTATCGCTGAACCGCATGTATTCGATCACGCGCTGTCGGGAAACACTATACGGGGAATACATCTTCAAACATCATCCGGATTTCAAGTCCGTACCACGTTATTACAGCCGCTATAACACCTTCCACATCGAGGGCGGAGACATCCTCAACTTAAGCGAGCGCTTGGTCGCCATCGGCATCTCGCAGCGAACCGAGCCCGACGCGATCGATCAGATTGCCAGGAGTATCTTCAGTTCGGCTTCGCCTGTTGATACGGTGCTTGCCTTCAATATTCCGAGCACGCGTGCGTTCATGCATCTAGATACGGTGTTTACCCAGATCGATCATGATAAGTTCACCATTCATCCGGGTATTTTGGGCCCGCTTTCTGTGTTTGAGATTACCCCTGATGGCGGGGGTGGCCCAGGCGAGGGCGCACCCGATATCAAGGTGCGTGAAGTAAGCGGTACGCTTGAGGAGATCCTCAGCCGCTACTTGGGTCTTCCGGTCGAGCTTATTCCCTGCGGGGGCGGCAGCCGCATTGCCGCCGAACGCGAGCAGTGGAACGACGGCTCGAACACTTTGTGCCTGCGTCCGGGAACTATTGTGGTTTACCAGCGAAACGACGTTACGAACGAGCTTTTGCGCGAGAGGGGTCTTAAGGTGATTGAGATTCCGTCTGCCGAACTATCTCGCGGGCGTGGAGGCCCTCGCTGCATGTCGATGCCTCTGTGGCGCGAAGATGCGTAGTATTATTTGATAATCAGCAAAGATATTCCCTTTGTGCATTAAGGCTCTATAGCTTACATCGAAAGGATTGTAGATATGTCTGTAAATCTCAGCGGTCGTAGCTTCCTGAAGCTCCTTGACTACACCCCTGAAGAGATCCGCTACCTCATCGATCTTTCCAGGGAATTCAAGGGCATGAAGCATGCCGGCGTTGCCCATAGGTATCTTGAGGGCAAAAACATCGTTTTGCTGTTCGAGAAAACCTCTACGCGCACTCGCTGCTCCTTTGAGGTTGCCGGCCATGACTTGGGTATGGGCGTCACCTACCTGGATCCGGCCAGCTCCCAGATGGGCAAGAAGGAGTCCATCGAAGACACCGCTCGTGTGCTCGGACGTATGTTTGACGGCATCGAGTATCGAGGATTTAGCCAGAGTCTGGTTGAGGAGCTAGCTGCTAATGCCGGCGTGCCCGTATGGAATGGCTTGACCGACGAGTTCCATCCTACGCAGATGATCGCCGACATGCTCACTCTTGAGGAGAACTTCCCCGAGGGTATTGCGGGCAAGAAGCTTGTGTTTATGGGTGATGCTCGCAACAACGTAGCCAATTCGCTCATGGTGGTCTGCGCGAAGCTGGGTCTTCACTTTGTCGCCTGCGGACCCCAGGATCGCATGCCCGACGAGGGTTTGGTTGAAACTTGCAGGGCAATTGCCGCGGAGACGGGTGGCGCGATCACTCTTACCAGCAGCGTTGAGGAAGGCTGTGCAGGAGCTCATGCGATTTACACCGATATCTGGGTGTCCATGGGCGAGCCTGCTGAGCTTTGGGCTGAGCGCATCCGCCTTCTTTTGCCCTATCAGGTGAACGCTAAGGTTATGGAGCTCGCGGCCGACGATGCCATTTTCCTTCATTGCCTGCCCTCCTTCCATGACACCAAGACCACCATCGGTGCCGAGATCGCTGAGAAGTTTGGCATTGAGGAGATGGAGGTGACCGACGAGGTGTTCGAATCCGAACGCTCCAAGGTCTTTGACGAGGCTGAAAACCGCATGCACTCCATTAAGGCGGTCATGTACGCCACCCTGAAGGACTAGACATCGCTTTGGTCTGTGACCTAGCAGCGCATCCTTCGATACGATGGTTGAAGCCGCTTCCGTACGAGACGATATTCAAGATTACAATGCGCAAGCATCTTGAATTTCGGCGAGCTCAGGAGCTGTAGGCGAGGCCATCGTATCGGGGGGCTTCGGCCATCGCGCTAGGACCCATAGCTCGAGTTTTCGTTCAGATCATTTCAATACAAAAGAAGCGGGGGGCACCTCCCTTGGTTTCGTGCACCCTCGTTGCCTGAAACGGAGGTAATGCCATGGCTTACCAGAAAGGCAGTGGAAAGAGCGTGGTGATAGCCCTTGGCGGCAATGCCCTGGGAAGCACCCCGCAAGAGCAAATACAATTGGTGAGAACTACCGCTAAAAGCATCGTCGACATGGTTGATGAGGGGATCAACGTGGTGGTGTCTCATGGAAATGGGCCTCAAGTCGGTATGATCAGCAAGGCATTTGATAAGGCCCATCAGCTCGATCCCGATGTGCCCATTATGCCCTTCCCCGAATGCGGTGCTATGAGCCAGGGATACATCGGTTACCAGCTGTCCCAAGCTCTACTTACCGAGCTGAAGCGTCGCGGTATCATGCGATCAGTTGCAACAGTCATCACCCAGACGGTGGTCTATCCTGACGACCCGGCTTTTGAACATCCGACCAAGCCCATAGACCCCTTCTATTCCGAAGACCAAGCCCTCAGTCTCGAGGCTGAAACGGGAGCACGCTTCATGGAGGACGCGGGTCGGGGTTGGAGACAGGTGGTTGCATCGCCTAAGCCGCAGCGCATCGTCGAGTTTGATGCCGTGCGCGATCTTATGGATGACGGCTATATCGTGATTGCGGCCGGAGGTGGTGGCGTTCCGGTTGTTGCTAAGGATGACAGCTATAGCGGTGTAGCAGCCGTCATTGACAAGGACAGGTCAAGTGCAAAGCTTGCCGCGGGCTTTAAGGCCGACATGCTCGTCATTCTCACTGCAGTGGAGAAGGTGGCTATCAATTTCGGAAAGCCCGAGCAGCGTGATCTTGACGAGATGAGCGTAGCCGATGCGCATCGGTACATTGCTGAGGGTCAGTTTGCCACGGGAAGCATGCTTCCCAAGGTGGAGGCTTGCTTGGAGTATCTAGAAGCCCATCCTTCCGGTGTTGCCCTCATAACCTCTCTCGAGAGTGCCGCCGCGGGTCTTCGCGGCGAAACAGGGACTGTAATTAAATACGCTTGATTTTCTATTCGACCTCGCAGTTTTCTTTTGACATTCGAGCATCAGGCCTTCACCACGTAGCTGTCCGATGTCAACAAGAAGGAGGGTCCCATGGCTGCAGAAAAGGCCAAGAAGAGACGCACCCTTTCGTCCTTTGCCATTCTTCTCATCATCCTGCTCGCCCTTGCCGTCATTACCGTGGTGATGTATTTCTCGGGGGTTCAAGGCGTCGAGGGGGCTACTGTGGCGGGCGTTCTGACCGCGCCGGTACAGGGCTTCGCCGATGCCTTGCCCGTATGCCTGTTCGTACTCGTTCTCGGTGGCTTTCTCGGTATAGTTACTGAGACCGGAGCTCTTGATGCCGGCATTGCAGCTCTCGTGAACAAGCTCAAGGGTAATGAGCTCGTGCTTATTCCCATCCTCATGTTCGTTTTCTCCATCGGCGGTACTACCTACGGTATGTGCGAGGAAACGGTGCCTTTCTACCTGCTTATTGCGGCAACCATGGTGGCCGCGGGCTTTGACAGCGTGGTGGGCGCGGCCGTTGTGCTGCTTGGTGCCGGCTGCGGTGTGCTCGGCAGTACGGTGAACCCTTTCGCTATTGGCGCCGCCGTTGATGCCCTTTCCGGAACGGGTCTAGAGATCAATCAGGGTATCGTCATCGCCCTGGGGGCTATTCTTTGGTTGAGCACGCTTGGCTTAAGCATTGTGTTCGTCATGCGTTACGCCAAAAAGGTGAAAGCCGACAAAGGCTCAACTATCCTGTCCCTGCAGGAACGCGATCTCATGAACGAAACCTTTGCGAGTCTTGAGGCTCAGACGGCTTCTGATGAGGCTGCGCTATCTGCCGCGAAATCGGAAAACGGCGTGCGAGCGATCCATCTCATCGAGGGACGCCAAAAGGCCGTGCTTGTCGTGTTTGCGGTTGCCTTTATCGTGATGATCATCGGTTTCATACCTTGGGAGGATTTGGGCGTCACGTTTTTCAGCGGCGCTTGGTCGGCTCTCCTTACGGGCTTCCCTTTGGGGCAGTGGTACTTCAACGAAGCTTCAACGTGGTTTTTGCTCATGGCCTTGGCTGCGGGTATAGTGGGCGGTCTTTCCGAGTCACGGTTCGTCTCGTCCTTTATCAATGGTGCTGCGGAGATGATGTCGGTCGTGCTCGTTATCGCCCTTGCGCGATCTGTTACCGTGCTCATGGGTGAGACGGGGCTTGATGTTTGGATACTCGAGCATGCGGCCTATGCTCTCGAAGGCGTGTCCGCTTTTGTGTTTGCGCCTCTGTCCTATGCGCTCTACCTGGTGCTTTCGGTTTTGGTTCCCTCGTCTTCCGGCATGGCAACGCTCTCGATGCCCATCATGGGCCCGCTTGCGTCTGAGCTTGGCTTTTCGGTGGAGGCCATGATCGTCATCTTTGCTGCAGGTAACGGTCTGGTGAACATGATTACGCCCACCTGTGCCGCCATTATGGGTGGCTTGGCTCTCGTCAAGGTCGAGTACACGACTTGGGTAAAGTTTGCTGCTAAGTTGCTTGTGGTGCTGGGCTTGGTAAGCGTTGTTGTCCTCACGTTTGCAACCATCTTGCTGTAGTTGCCCTTAGCCACGGCTCTTCTTCAAGAACGATTGCCCGATCTCGGACCCCAGCACTCGTCTTGTTTTAGCCGCCTCCTCATTTGGTGGTATCATTAACGTTTGTGAAATTATGCGCTTGACGGTGAAACCAAGCGTTTGAAGCATACGAGCGGAAAGAAACCATCATGGAAATTCGCGAACAACTTGAAGTTATCATCAGCTCCGCCGTCGAGGCCGCGCGCGCCGACGGCTCCCTTGAGCTCGAGTCTGCTCCCGAGCCCGCCCTGGAGCGTCCGCGAGATGAAGCCAACGGCGATTGGGCATCCACCCTCGCCATGCGCAGCGCCAAGCTTGCTCGCAAGAACCCTCGCGAGGTTGCGCAGATCATCGTGGATCACATACCCGAAAACGACATGATCGCGGAGATCGGCATCGCAGGTCCGGGCTTCATCAACATTCGCCTATCTGAGGCTACGCTGCAAAACGTCATTCGCACCGTGCGTGAGGCTAAGTCCGATTACGGTAAGGGCAGCGTTGCGGAAGGTGAGCGCAAGGTAAACCTTGAGTACATCTCCGCTAATCCCACGGGTCCCATGCATGTTGGACATGGACGCTGGGCTACGCTTGGAAGCTCCATGGCAAGCGTCATGCGTCATGCCGGTTACGACGTGTACGAAGAGTTCTACATCAACGACCAGGGCTCCCAAATGGACGTATTTGGCAACTCCGTTGCAGTACGTTATCTGCAGCTGCTCGGTCATGATGTCGAAATGCCTGAGAAGTGCTACGGCGGTGCCTATGTTGCCGACATCGCACAGGGCATCATCGATCGCGAGGGCAGCAAGTACGAAGACATGGACGAAACCGAGCGTCGCATTGCCTTCCGCGAGATCGCTTACGCCGAGATGCTTGAGAACCAGAAGAATCTTTTGGCGAAGTTTGGCACCACGTTTGATCGTTGGTTTAGCGAGCGCAGCCTGTACGTACCTGACGAGAACGGCGTTGACGCCGTGCATCGCGCTCTGGCTGCCATGGAGGAAAAAGGCCATATCTTCGAAAAAGATGGCGCTACGTGGTTCCGCTCCACAAGCTTTGGCGACGACAAGGATCGCGTGCTCATCAAGGAAAACGGTGAGTATACGTACTTCTTCAGCGATGTTGCTTATCACTATGACAAGGTGTGTCGAGGCTTTGATCACCTTATCAACATTTGGGGCGCCGACCACCATGGTTATATCAAGCGTTGCGAAGCTATGATGGAGGCATGGGGCAAGCCCGGTCAGCTCGAGATCGTTCTGGGTCAGCTGGTTAACCTGCTGCGTGACGGCGAGCCGGTTCGTATGTCGAAGCGTACGGGCGAGATGATCACGTTCGAAGAGCTGATCGACATGGTGGGCGTTGACGCCACGCGTTACCTCATGCTCTCTCGTTCGTCTGATCAAATGATCGACTTCGATATTGATGTCGCCGTTAAGCAGGATTCTTCCAACCCCGTGTACTACGTGCAGTATGCCCACGCGCGCATCTGCTCGATTCTGCGCAAGGCCGCGGGCGAGGCTCAGGCTGCCGCAGCTGAGGCGGGGGAGATCAGCATGGACGAGCTTGCTGCAATGGTGGTTCCCATCGATGCCGACCTTTCCGTCCTCACGCACGAGTCCGAACTTGCCCTCATGCGCAAGATGGACGATTTCTCGTCTCTTATCGCACTCGCCGCACGCGATCGCGCCCCGTTCCGCTTGACGCACTACGCGCAGGAGATCGCCGGCCTGTTCCACCAGTTCTACACCAACTGCCATGTCCTGGTGGAGGATGAGCAGCTGCAGACCGCGCGTCTGGCGCTTGTCGACGCTACGCGAATCCTGCTTGCTCTCACGCTGAACTTGCTTGGCGTGTCTGCGCCCGCGAAGATGTAGTAAGCCGCTGAGGCGCTTGCGCCCAGCGACTAATTACCAAGCCCTTTGCCGGGCAAGGAAAACGCGAAAGAAGGCCCGCATCCGATGCGGGCCTTCTTGTCGATGCTCAGGAAGCTTGGCGTCTCAAACTAAATGTTGTCTTCAAGATCCATCTGCATGAGGTAGACGTTGTTTCTCATGCGCCTTGCGCTAGCGCGGGTTAGGCGTTCGTTTTCGTACATGGACTGGATGTGCTCGAGCTCCAAGGTGTAGCCAAGGCGCTTGACCTCGTCGGTTTTATCAATGGTGTCAACGATGGTGCCTACGCCCGGAATCGTGCGTTTGAGGGTTGCGAGGTTGCGCTGATATTCGAGCAGCAGGCGGCTTGCGTCTTCGGTGGGGGTAGCGCTGTCGGTGATGAGGATCTCGAGCAGACCGATGACGTAGGTCTCGGTCTCGATCTGTAGTTTACGCGTTTCCTCGAGACGCTCGGTGATGCTCATGTCGGGTAGCTCGCGCACGAGCGACAAGATGCCACGGCGCGTGACGGCCCTGATGCGCATATAGGCGTCGCGGATGCTTTCGTGGACGGAGTCCGCACGCAGAAGGTTTTCATGACGGCCGAGGCGCGAGAGATACCGGTAGCCCACAATGGAGGAGACCTCGTCGCTTTTCATGAGCTCGAACGTGCGCTCTTCCTGCCAGCGGAGAGCTTGAATGCGCAGCTCGACGTTGGTTTCCTCCTCGATATCGTTCTTGTCCTTGATATGGGAGAGGCG
>JAFXIM010000253.1 GCA_017533165.1 Eggerthellaceae bacterium | reverse complement strand
AGTGTCATTTTTGTGCACTTGGGTCAATATCTGGCGCGGTTTTGGCAATTTGATTGACCTAGGTCAATCAAATTGCCAAAACCGCGCCAGATATTGACCCAAGTGCACAAAAATGACACTGATGGGAAGACTCTCAAATAGCCGCTTTGGACAAACCGTCGAAGACGGTTGCGTCAAAACCTGTGGTGTGCGAGGGCTGCAGCCACCCTTCGAATGCGATCCCTTCCCCCGAGAGCCTACGCCGATCTTTTCGACGACCCTCTCGAACCTGCGGGTCGAGGTGCCGGCGACGCACATCTCGACGACCGCCGCAGCGAGTGCCCCGTCGGTGCGTGAGCAACGCTTCCGGAGGATGAGATCAACCCGAACGGCGGAGCACCGCCAAGAAGAAGCCCCACCTCGTCCGGGACACGAGGGAACGTCTGGCGGTTCGCCCCAAGAGGCCCGAGATATGGGCATGAGCAGTAACCGTTAAGTTTTTGAGTGGGACATGTACGGGACCCTCGACAGCCACAGCTTGCGATAATCTGTGAATGAGCGCAAATAACGCGCGATCCGAGCACGGAGGCAGCTGACCACGCGAGCAATCGGCCATGCAGGCGGCTGAAGATGCAAATTGGCAGCAGCGGGAGACGGGCCGTTGCGCACGCCGGTTGCGAAACGTGCTTGAGAATCGCGAACCAATAAGCAGGAAGAGGACAGCATGGGCATCACTATCGAGCTATCGCACAATTGCATGCAGACATGCGAGTCGTCCCTGAACGAAATCGCCACGCAAGGCGGGCGCACCGCTTGGCTTACGCCCGACTACGCGCGCGCCCTGGCTACGCGCAAAAGCCTTGCGGAAACAAAATCGCCACTGCGCCTTGGCTGCACCGTCTCGAGCTTCGGATCTTGGATCGAAGACCTATGGGCCCTCTACGGAGATGGTCGCGCCCTTGTCTCCCCCATACAGCGCAAGCTGATCATGGAAGAAGCACTCATATTTAATGGCGGGGACGAGAATACGGCGAATACGGGCGCAAACGTGGCTCCAAATGCCGGCGTGGGTTCGCTTTCAGGCACCAGCGCGAACTCGATTCCGGATGCCAGTGTGAGTCCGAGCACAGGTGAAAGCCTTTTTGCAACCAACCAGGGAACGGTTGATCTTTTGGCTCGCATGGTTGAGCAAGGCATGGGGCTATCCGACTTCTTCAACGCTGCCCAGACCAAGCTCTCCCCCACCGAACAGCGCATGCTCAAGGCAGCAAACAACTATCGAACGCTCCTCGAGAAGCACGATCTCTGCGAGCCCTCCGAAGCCATGCTCCTGCTGTCTCAGCGCACCGACATTGTCTGGCCGCATGTCGCAGCTACTGGCTTCGACAAGCTTCGCTTGCACGAAGCAGCCTTTTTCGCTGCAATTTCACGCCGCACCGACATTCGCTTTGTGATGCACCGCACAAATGGCTCGCGTTTCGATAGGGCGCAAGCAGTGGCAAAGGCCTTGGAGCAGGCTTTGCTCAAGGCGTTTGGGGAAGGTGAGCGCATCCTGGTCGTGCCAAACGACGCGGAGACCGCAAGCGCAGGCAACACGAGCACCGGCGCAGGGGCTGCAAGCACAGAAGCCGTGAGCGCGAACGGCGCAAGCAGCGGCGGGGGAGCCGCAAGCGCAGGCAACGCGAGCACCGGCGCGGTCAATACGAATGAACGCACCGATCAACCGGCTACACCAGACGATTCTGGCGAACTCGCATCGTTGCGCAGGGCTCTCTACCACCCCAACCCGAAGGCCCCCGTCATCGCCGGCGGATCGGTTCGCACCCTTTTGCCAGCTGGTCGCTACGCGCAGACATCGCTTCTCGTTGAGGCCATCCGCGCCCTATCGGGCAGCGTGCTCATCGCCTGCAATCACCCGAGCTCCCTGTTCGACGAACTCGCCGGACGTCTTCACGCCCGCAGCATCAGCATTGAGGGAAGCTTCACGCGCGGTTTCGCTGAGACAGATTTCGGCAGCGCCTTCCTCAACGCACTCGCCCTAGCCGAAGAGGAGCAGCCCGTCGTTTCCCAGGCAAGCGACTACGCGCTCTCCCTTTTCGCGGGCATAGATCTGCAAAAAGCTTACGAAGCTGACGCATCATGGCGCGGCAGCCGCCTCACCAATCGCGAAGATATCCTGAGAGCCCTGCGCGAGCGCAAGCCGAGTTCAGCTGATTTCATCAAACTGCTTGAAGCGAAAAAATACACCGAGGCACTCGACGCAGCAGAAGCCCGATTCGGCGAACTAACTGGCGAAGGTGAAGCCTTCAGGGCCGAGCAGTTTGCTGCAACGAAGTGTGTTCGCACGCTCATCGCAGAGGCCGAAAGCCTCAATCGCGACCCCCGCGATCTGTTCCATCTGCTCGAACGAATGCAACTGCGATCAGGAGCACGCATCACGGTGGATGGAGCAACAACGCATGTGAGCATCATCTCCCACCGCGATGCGGCAGCGCTTCCCGCATACAGCTACGACCATGTATTCGCATGCAATCTGAACGCATCAGAGCAATCGCTTCGCCAAAACCGAAACTCAGCCGACGAGCTGTTCGAGCACCTGGGCTACGAGCTAAGTGACAATGCCCTGTTTACCGCTCGCATTCGTATGGCGGGATTGCTCGATTGCGCCCGCTCGCACCTGTACCTCGTGCGCACCCTGCACAATGAAAAGGCGGAGCCCACCTACCCCGCCGTCGTCTTTGAAGACGTGGTTGATTGCTATCGAGGCGTCGTCATTGACGGCGAAGGCCAAGCCCGCATCGAAGGCGTGAGCAAGACAAGCGGTCTCACCGCGGCCCTTGAGGCCTTTGCGGTAAGCGCCGGCGAAGAAAAACTCGAGGCAAACCTCTACCCCACCGCCGTGGTCAAGGCAACCACACCTCAGGGCCCCCAGGACGAAATCAGCTCCGAATCGCTCACCAAACTACGCGAGCCCCTCGTGCCGGCAAATGAAACATCCGCAGGCAAAACCCGCATACGAATGTCAGCGTCGGCGATCGAGAGCTACCTCGGCTGCCCGCACAAATGGTTTGCAAACAATCGCCTGCGTCTCAACGAAATCGACGCAAGCCTGTCTTTGCGCGAAAGTGGCACCCTCATTCACGAGGTGCTGTTCAGCTACTACCACAGCCTGCAAAGCAAGCTGGGCACCACCAAGCCCAAAGAAGATCTGCTCGAGCAAGCCGAAGTCATCCTGGAGGCGGCATTCAAGCACGTGCTTGCCGCTCAGCCGCAAAAAAGCCTGCGAGAAAACCCCTATATCCCCTTAACACAGGCCGAGCACAGGCAAACTCAGGCCATCCTTGATGCGCTCAAGGGCTATATCAGGCGCGATTCGCGCTTTGCCCCCGACTTCAAGCCAACGCATTTCGAGCTGAACTTTGGCTACGACATGCCCTTCGAGTATGCGGGAATTCTCCTACGCGGCTCCATCGACCGCATCGACGTAGACGCAAAAGGCCGCGCAATCATCGTCGACTACAAAAGTTCGCTTTCGTCCAGCTACAACCTGCTCGCGGCAAGCGAAGGCGACACCTTCGCCCTGCCGCCCAAAGTCCAAACACTCATCTACGCCCAGGTGGCGCGCAAGCTCTTGAACCTTGACGTAATCGGTGCGCTCTACGTGCACACCCAACGCGCAGGCAGCGGCAAGCCGCTGGCCTGCGGAGCCTACGATGATCGCCTGCTAACCAGTGACGACCTTCTCAAGATCAGCAACAAAGGCAATGCTCTGTCAAGGAGTCCCTTCACCAATTTTGAGGAGCTGCTCGATGAGGTGGAGAACATGATCGCCGCAAGGCTTGAGCAGCTCAAGCATGGGGCAATCGAGGTAAATCCCCAATCCGAAGACGTCTGCACCTACTGCCCCGTCATCAGCTGCGAAGGGAGGAAGTAATGGACTTCTCACGCTTCACCGAAGAGCAGAAGGAATGCGTCAAGCACCTTGACGGACCCCTCTTCATCGCGGCCGGAGCCGGCTCGGGTAAAACCTTCACCCTGCAAAACCGCATCGCCTGGGCCCTGATGGAGGAAAGCGGTTCGGGCATTCGCTCCATCGAAGAGGTGCTCGCCATCACCTTCACCGAGAAGGCCACCGCCGAGATCAAGGCACGCGTGAGGTCAGCGCTGCGCGAAGCAGGCATGACCGAAGAGGCCCTCAAGGTTGACTCCGCATGGATTTCCACCATCCACGGCATGTGCTCCCGCATCCTTCACGAACACGCCCTCGAAGCCGGCATCGACCCCAGCTTCACCGTTCTGTCCGATTTCGACTCAGCAAAATTACGCGAAGACGTCATCGAAGAAGTACTCGCGGCGGAAAAGGACTTGGAAGAATTCGGCGCGCTGTTTGCGGAATACGGCGTCAGGGGCACGAGCAGCATGGACATCGCCGTGTACGAAATGCTTAAAACCATCCTCGGGAAGGCGGCATCCTTCTCGCGCGGACTTGACGCCATCAGCCTTGGCCCGAAGCCACTAGGCGCCCGCGCAATCGCCACCCGCCTGCGCGAATGCTTCAGGCAGGCAAACGACTACGGAAGCGCTCTCGTCAACCCCAAGAAGCAGCAGGTCTACCTCAACCAGGCCCTCGCCCTGTGTGAACAGAGCCTTGAGGCACTTGATACCTTCATCGCAAAACACGGGCAGAAGGCAAGCGCACAACGCGCCGAAGCGGCGGCGGGAGCGAAGGGCGCAGCGGCCGATGAGGACATGCGAGACCTCGCGAAGCTCATGGCGAAGCTCAAACCCATAAGGGCCGATGCGTTTGGCAGGAACGACCCCTCGGGTTACGCCGCCCTCGTAAAGCAAGAGCTCGACTGGGCCCTCGCAAACGTCAATGCGGCGCTTGCACGCCCGCACGCGAAATCGCTTCTGGATCTCGCACGCAAGGTCGATGCAGCATACCAGGCCAAACTCGACGATCAGTCAGCCCTCGACAACAACGGGCTCCTCCATCGCACGCTTGCCATGCTGACGGACCATCCTGAAATCACCGAAAGCTACACCGAGCGCTTCAAGCTTGTCATGGTGGATGAATTCCAAGACACCAACCAAATGCAGGTAGACCTTATCACCCGCGTGGCCGGCAACGCACGCCTGTGCACGGTAGGTGATGCCCAACAGAGCATCTACCGATTCAACGGCGCCGACGTATCGGTTTTCGAAGCCCGAAGAAAAGCCATACAAGCCAGCAAGGACTCAGGCGAGAACGCTCTCGAAAGCAAACTCGGCCAAAATTTCCGCAGCCATGGAGACATCCTGGCCTTCGTGCGCAAGATATGCGGCTCCAAGCGTATGTTTGGCGATAACTTCCTCGACCTACGGGCATCGCGCACAGGCGCCCAAGATCGCTACAAGGGATCTGGGCCGCGCATCGAACTGCAAATCGTCACCCACGACGGAGGAAAAGAAGCCACCGGAGCCCAAACGGCCGAGGCCCATGCCATAGCACGGCGATTCTCGCAGCTGAGGGAAGAAGGCCATCACGCAGGCGAGATGGTAGTGCTGCTCAGCAAGACCACCAATGCCGACATCTACGCCAAAGCCTTGCGCGACGAAGGCTTCGAATGCGTGCTTGAAGGTGGAAAGAGCTTCTTCGAGAAAGAGGAAGTGCAGGTGGTGGTTAACCTGCTCGCCGCTCTCGCAAACCCCGCAGATTCAAAAAAGCTGTTCTCCGTGCTGGCAAGCCCCATGATCCACCTAGCAGCAGACGACTTCCTCAACCTGACAAGCTATCTTGCCGATGACGGCCGACTGAAATCCCGGAGCCTCGAAAGGGGCATCAAGGCAGGTGCTCCCGAAAACGCATCGCCGGCACTCGCACATGCGCTGAGCATGCTCAAGCGCGCCTACAAACGCATCAAACACGAAGCACCCTCCCGCGTGGTCATGGGCGTGCTGCTTGATTCGGGTTGGCTCTCGCGCCTCGAGAGCGAAGGCGCCGTCGGATCGTCTCAGGCGGCAAACATCCTGAAGGCCGTGCAAAAGATCGAAGAGCTTGAGCAAAAACCGGGCTATCGCATCAGCAGTATCGCGCACGACTTCGCCCATATGGCGAAAAGCGAAAGCGAAGGACCCGGATCGCTTTCCGTGTCCAACCAAAACGCCGTGCACATCATGACCATCCACAAATCCAAAGGCCTCGAATTCCCCATCGTCGCAGTGGCAGATTTCGAACCGAGCAAGCGCTCGAGCAGGCACTTCTCTCTTACCGCACTCGAAGGGACCGTCCACCTCGCCCTAGGACTGAGGTACGGTGCCGTCGAATGCGCCAGCAAGGTCAGCGGATCGTACAAACCGGAAGACGCACGTCTATCTGACGGCGATCCGGCACGCTACGCCCTGGCCATCGCCGAGCATGATTGGACCGAGGAGCTGGCCGAAGCCCAGCGCAAGTTCTACGTTGCCTGCACGCGAGCAAGCGAGTTTTTGCTCGTGAGCTCCCTTGTCGCTTTGGCGAAAAGCACTGGAAGCATCGAAGAAGACCTAGCGAAAACCTACGCCTCAAAGCCCATCCTTGACGATGTTCGCGAAGCACTTTGCGGATCCTTCGTCGATTTCCCCGCCGAAAACGCACGCATCGAATACGGAGGGGACGAGCCAGCGCGCTTCACGCATCTCTATGTTTCGAAGGACGAGCCCTTCATCGTTGAGGACGAAAAGGCCGATCGCCCCGAAACCATAGACCTCCCCCTTTTGTCGTACGGCGCACCCCCTACGACGGATACCTCGTCCATTAGAAACGGGGTGTTCTCTTATTCTTCCATCGCACCCGAAGAGGATCACCTCCCCGTGCTCGAACAAGACGACCTCACCACCGCCACGACGCCAAAGCCCGCATCCTTCGAAAGTGAAGTCGACACAGGTGGCGATAACCTGCTCCAAATGAATCTGCAGGATGCTGGCGCCCAGGCAAGGTCTGCCCGCGCCGAGCACCCCGAAAACACCCATGGGCCTTCGGCGACCGACATGGGCTCGGCCTTCCACCGCGTAGGTCAACTCGCCATCGAGCGTCTTCCCCTCACAGGCGGCGTACTTGAGATTCCACCCGTCGGGGCAGTTAACTCCATAGCCCGCAGCCTCGGGTTAGCGGAAACGCACCGCGACCGCCTCGACGCTGCCCTCAAGCGATGGTTCAACAGCACCGTGGCTCGCCGCGTTGAGACCTACGCACGCATCAGGGCAGAAGTGCCCTTCATGGTGTGCGTAAGCTTTGACGAAGAAGACGCCAGCACGACGTGCAAGCGCTTCCTTGAAGGCGAGATAGACCTTCTCGCTGAAAGCGATGAGACGAGACGGGCCTTAGTCATCGATTACAAAACCGGCGGCTCGGCCGATGAAACGAACGAGCGCCTTCAGGCCAAGCATCAGCTGCAGGCCCAATGCTACGCCTATGCTCTGATCAGCAGCCAAAACTACGAGAGCGTCGAGTTTGCCTTCGTGCGCGTCGAGCAATCCGATCGCACAAACCCCCGCGAACCGCAAGTGGTCAGCTATCGCTTCGATGCGAGCGATCTTGACGAGCTTGAAGCCCTCATCGTTGCCGCATACCGTAAAAAGCAGCTAACATAGAGGGGTTTAAGCCGTGCGCGCGGGGCACCAAAATCGAAACAGCTGGAGGGAGGGAGCAGCCAATGCTTTCCGTTAGCGAAATAGCCAGACACTGCCCTTCCCGCACCCTTGCACGCGGAAGGCAGATCGAGGCAAACGGCAAGGGCATTCTTACCAAGCAATGCCGATATCGAACCAATGACACCGTGATTTCTGCCTTTGTGGTTTCGAGCAGCGGCTGGGCCGATCGCTACCGCGTAAGCATTACCGTTGACGAAGAATCCGACCGCATCCTCGACTACTCCTGGACCTGTCCTGCCTACCTGAAATACGAGGGCCTGTGCAAACACGCCGCAGCTCTTGCCCTGGCATTTTCCTCCAAACCCGAAAGCTTCCTAGGTTACGAACCGAGCCGCGCACCTGAAACCTCTCCGAGCCTCATAGATTTCATGCGCAGAATCGAACGGAGCACAAGCGATGAGCTCTGCGGCGGCATATCGCTCGAAACCACTTTGAGCTACGGCTACGAAAACTGGTCGGCCCATTTCAGGATCATCGGCTCGCGGGGCGCTTACGTGGTGAAAAGCATCAGTGAATTCGTCGAGCACGTGAGGCGCGGCGAACATGTCTCCTACGGCAAAAAGCTCGCTTTCACCCATTCGATCGATGCCTTCGACGAGAGGTCGAGGAAAATCGTGCGCTTTTTGATGCGTGCCGTCGCCCAACGCGAACAGCAGGTAGGCTCTTCGCCCTGGCGCATGCAGGCAAATGCGGTCGGGCGCAACATCAGCCTCACCGAAGCTGAGGCAATCGAGCTCATCGACCTCAACGATCAAGCCCCCTTCCCCTTTGAGAGCGATGACTTTGGCCTCAGGTCCAATATGATCGTGCATGTCGTAGAAGATAACCCGCCCATCGAACTGCGCATCATCGAAGAGAGCGGCGGCTACGCCATCATGCGCGATGACGACATCGTGTTTGCGGCGAACGAAGATCGCATGTACGTCCTCGTAGACGACATCCTCTATCGGTGCACGCCCGACTTCGCCCGCAGCGCCGATTTCTTCCGCAGCGTCTGGCGTGCGGGAGATGAGCAGCTCTTCGTCGCCGAAGGCGATATGGGGCTATTCTGCTCCACCATCCTTGCCCTCCTCGAAAGTACGATGCGAGTCAACGCACCTGAGAGCATCGAGCGCTTCCGACCCATCGACTGCCAACTTGAGTTTTACCTCGACAGGTCCGATCGCCTCATCGAGCTGAAGACAATCGCGCGTTACGGCTCCTCTTCGGTCATATTGTCCATGCCCCCAAGCTACGTTCCCGCCCCGCACGAAGGAGAAGGCCCTGCCTCGCGCAGAGACGAAGCCCTCGAGCACCGAGCCCGCGCGCTCATTCGAGAGTACTTCTACCAGGATTCCACCATCAGCCTATCCGACGACGAAGCCGCTGGTCGCCTGCTCTTCGGAGGTCTTGCTGTCTTCCAGGCCTTGGGCGCCGTGTACACCACGCCCGCTTTCGACCGTTTGATAGGCGACCGAAAACCGCATGTGCAGATGGGCTTATCCATCGCCGGAAACCTGATCAACCTCGATACCTCATCAGAGGACCTGCCCATGGCAGAGGTAGCCGCCATGCTGTCGAGCTACCGAAAGAAGAAGCGCTACCATCGCATGAGGGGCGGCGCCTTCGTCGACTTGGCAAGCTTTGACCTATCCCAACTCGACCGCCTGGCCGAAGACCTCGATCTTTCCCTGCGCGATATAGCAGGCGGACATATTGAAATTCCGACGTACAAGGCCTTCTACCTCGACCGGGAGCTGGGAGGTGCGCGCCGCGACGAATCCTTCACGCGCTACATCACGCGCTTCAAGCAGATCGACCAGAACTCCTACGCCGCACCGACAAGCCTGGCAGGTACGCTTCGCGCATACCAAGTCGAAGGCTTCAGGTGGCTGTCGACCCTGGTCGATATGGGCTTTGGCGGCATTCTGGCCGACGAGATGGGCCTCGGCAAATCAATCCAGCTCATCAGCATGCTGCTTGACCGAGCCGAGGAAGCGCGCGAAGTAGGACCAAGCCTCATCGTTTGCCCCGCCTCTTTGGTGTACAACTGGATGGCCGAGTTCGAGCGATTCGCGCCGAGCCTCAAGGTGCGCGCCATCGTGGGCAGCAAGCGCGAACGCGCCCTCATTCGCGAAGACGCAAGCTGCGACGTCTTCATCACTTCATACGACCTGCTGCGCATCGATGCGAAAAGCTTCGAGCGGAAAAGCTACTGGTGCCACGCGCTTGACGAAGCCCAGTACATCAAAAACCACGCGACGCTCACCACGCGCGCTATCAAGCGCGTCAAATCGAAGCATCGCTTTGCCCTGACGGGCACCCCTGTCGAAAACAGGCTCTCCGAGCTATGGAGCATCTTCGACTTCCTCATGCCCGGCTTCCTCGGCAGCTACATGCGCTTCCGCGAGAGATACGAGCTCGCCATCCTCGGCGGGAACGAAGACGCAAGCAGACGCCTCCAGGCACTCGTGGGCCCTTTCATACTGCGCCGCAGCAAACAGGACGTGTTGCCGGATCTACCCGATAAGCTGGAGTCCGCAATCTACGTCCCGCTCGCTGGCGAACAGCGGCGCCTCTATGCCGCGCATGAACAAAGGCTCCGCGTTGACCTTGCCCAGCAGAAAAAGGAGAGCAAGCAGCGCGCAAACGGCGTCAACTCTGGCGAGCTCACCAAGGTCGAGGTGCTCGCCGAGCTCACCAAGCTGCGTCAGATATGCTGCGACCCAAGCTAGCTCTACGATAATTACCGTGGCCAGGCGGCGAAGGTAGGCGCCATCGCAGACCTGATAAGACAAGCCCGCGATGCAGGGACAAAGGCT
>JAFXIM010000252.1 GCA_017533165.1 Eggerthellaceae bacterium | reverse complement strand
GCTCACGCAACACCTGTGGGCTCTCGCACGCTCACAGAACGCTATCGCCTCGGCGTGAGCCCTGCGACCGTACGCAACGATCTTTCCGCCTTGGAGGATGCGGGTTACATTACGCAGCCGCACACCTCTGCTGGCCGTATTCCGACTGATTTTGGCTATCGCGCCTTCGTGGATGAGCTTCTTTCATCGGATTTGCTGATGGAGGAAAGTCCGCATAAGGATCTCGTCGAGCAGATTCGCTCAAGTGCTACTGAGCTTGATGAGCTTATGAATCAGACTTCTGCGGCGCTGTCTCGTTTGACCGATTGCCTCTCGGTTGTTATGGCGCCTTCTGTTTTAGGTGCTCACCTTCGCCAGATTTCACTTATATCTTTATCCAATCACCGTGCGCTCATCGTTGCGGTGCTTGAGGATGGTCAGGTACTCAATCAGCAGGTCTCTTTTGCCGAAGAGGTTCTTCCCGAAGAGCTTAATCGTGTGCAGGATCTGCTGAATAATGTGTTCGTAGGTAAAACTCCTGCTCAGATCAGGAGCGTTCTCGATGCTAAGTCGATCGATCAGCTGAGCGATCCTTTGGCGCTGCTCATCCTCGATGAGCTCATTTTCTGCCTGCAGGGTCGCAGCGTTAAGAGGTCTCACCGCGATGGTATTTCCACTTTGCTGCGCAAGCCCGAGTTCAGTACAGCGTCCTCGCTTCTTCCGGTTATGCAGATGCTTGAGGATGACACCATCCTGTTCCACGTGTTCGATGAGGCCTCTTTCGAATCTGGTTCCATGGTGAGGATCGGTCAGGAAAACACAGGGCTTCAGCTCCCGGGTATCTCGGTTGTAGCTGGACAATACGGCAGGGGAGAGGCGAGCGGCATCGTTGCCGTTATCGGCCCTACTCGCATGGACTATGGCAAGGTAATACGCGCAGTACGCGCTGCACAGCAGGCATTGAGGGACGAATAGCTCTTAATGCCCTTTTAGAAAGGTCAAGCAAGTAATGGCAAAGGATCTGTACGAGGTCATTGGCGTATCCAAGGACGCCTCCGATGCTGAAATCAAGAAGGCGTTCCGTAAGAAGGCGCGCGAGCTTCACCCTGACGTGAACAAAGCGCCTGATGCCGAAGATCAGTTCAAAGAGCTTAATGAAGCGTATGATGTTCTTTCTGACCCCCAGAAGAGAGCTCAGTATGATCGTTTCGGCACCATTCCCGGTGCTGCGGGCGGCGGCAATCCGTATGGTGGCGGCGCGGGATACGTGGATCTTGAAGACCTGTTTGGTGGCGGCTTTGGCATGGGGGATATCTTCTCCACCTTCTTCGGCGGTCAAGCAGGAGGGCGTGCGGTCCGCAAAGAGGGTCGCGACATGGCCGTAGGCCTTCGCGTCACTCTTGAAGAGGTTGCAGAAGGTGTCAAAAAGGAGATTGTCTACGATCGACTTGCTCCCTGTCCTGACTGCGGCGGAAACGGCTTGGGCGATCAGGGCCATGTGGTAACGTGCCCTGAATGCAACGGGCAGGGCCGCGTAGTGAGAATTCAACCTACCTTCCTCGGTAATATAGAATCCGCTCAAACTTGTCCTGTTTGCCATGGAGTCGGTACGCGCATCGAGAATCCTTGTCCTGAATGCGAAGGCCAGGGTCGTGTACCCGATAGGCAGCGCGTTGCCGTGGATATTCCCACTGGTATCAGGGATGGCCAGCAGCTTCGTATTTCCGGCTTTGGCGAGGCGGGTATGCAGGGTGCGCAATCTGGCGATCTGATCGTCACCGTTCGCGTACAGCCTCATGAGTTCTTTGACCGTGACGGAGATGATCTTCACGCACGTGTGACCGTCTCTATGATCCAGGCTGCTCTTGGCGCAGAAATCGAGATCGATGGAATCATGGAAGATGAAGAAGTCGGCATTAAGATCCCCGAAGGCTGCCAAAACGGTCAAGTTGTCCGCGTGCGCGGTTTTGGCATGCCCCGCCTGCGTTCGAGCATTCGCGGCGACCTTTACGCTCATGTAGAGGTGAGCATTCCCAAGAAGCTCACCAAGCGTCAGCGTGAAATTCTCGAAGAACTTGCCGAGGAGATGGATGAGGACTTTAGCGAGAAGCGCAGCCCCCTTGAGAAGCTTCGCGGCATATTCGACTAACGCATCACGGAGCCATTGATGTCATTACCCCAGTTCTTTCTCGATACGCAGGTTCTCGCCCATGAATCAGAAGAAGTCTTTCCCCTGCGCTTGGAGAAAGATGATGCCAAGCATGCCCGCGTCCTGCGTCTTGGGAAGGGCGAGCATATCGCTGTCGTTGACGCAAGCAAGGATTACTTTGAGTGTGAGATCGTAGACTTCTCAGACGTCATCCCCTTGGTTCGTATCAGCAGGCATGTTGATTGCGTGGTAGATGAGCCCACTGTCGTTTTGGTGCAAGGCCTTCCGAAGGCTGACAAAATGGAAATGGTCATTCGTCATGCCACCGAAATCGGAGTGTCCGCCTTCGTACCCATGAAGTGCTCTCGCTCCATCGTAAAACTTGACGATAGGAAAGCCTCTTCGAAGCTGGACCGATGGAGAAGCATTGCGAAAAGTGCTGCCATGCAATCTGGACGTAGGTTTGTACCTGAGATCTCGGCGCCTATGACCATCGGGGAAGTATGCGAATGCCTGAGGGAGGCAACCGCCGTGCTTATATGCTGGGAAGAGGCGCCTCAAACTGCCAAGCTCTCAGAGGCTCTTGCGTCTGGGCTAGCTGCTTGCGGCGTTGATCGTTCACCAAGCGATGCCCGCGTTGCCGTCATCGTGGGTCCTGAAGGCGGTTTGAGCGCAGAAGAGGTGGACGCGCTCCTTGCGTGCAATCCGCGTTCTGCCCTTGTAAGCCTTGGTTCCTCGATTCTTCGAACCGAAACCGCCGGCCTTATCGCGCCGGGGCTTGTGATCTATGAATTGGGCGGCTTGGGCAAGTCCTCTACGAGATCCGGGGCCTAGATGAGGTTTTCTGTCGTCAACCTTGGGTGCAAGGTCAATCGCGTTGAGTCTGATTCCTATGAGAAGATTCTCAGAGAACAGGGCTTTGTGCAGGTTGAGGCCGACGCAGACCTTGTTGTGGTAAACACCTGCACCGTTACGGGAGTTGCCGAAAAGAAGACGCGAAAAGCCGTGAGACAGGTTCTTAAGCGAAACCCTCGTGCTCACGTGTTGGTTACCGGATGCGCATCGGCTATAAATCCATCGGTGTTTGAGGAGATGAGCGACCGCGTCGAGGTATGCTCAAAGGCAGACTCCTTTAAGAGGGTCGCCCGCTTGGCCTGCTCGGGTGAATTGAGCAGTCAGGACGAGGTAACGGCACGGAGACGAAGTGCCCAAAGCCTACAGCAGAAGCGCACTCGCGTAGGTGTGAAGGTTCAGGACGGCTGCGACAACGCCTGCACCTATTGCATAGTTCACGTTGCACGTGGGTCGGCGTACTCGCGTCCCATTGATGAAATACGCGAAGAGGTCTGCAGCCTTGAGAGCCAAGGGGTAAAGGAAATCGTTCT
>JAFXIM010000251.1 GCA_017533165.1 Eggerthellaceae bacterium | reverse complement strand
GTCAAGTGAAGAAGTCGACTCATTACGCCAAGCCCGGCGAGGTCGAGCGCAAGTGGGTGCTCATCGACGGCGATGGCGCTACGCTTGGTCGCCTTGCCGTCAAGGCAGCCATGATTCTTCGCGGCAAGGACAAGCCGCAGTTCACGCCGCACACCGACACCGGTGACTTCGTGATCATCATCAACGCCGACAAGGTCAAGCTTACGGGCAACAAGGCTCAGCAGAAGACCTACTGGCGCCACTCCGGCTATCTGGGTGGACTCAAGATTGAGTCCTACCAGGAGGCCATGGCCAAGAAGCCCGAGTGGGTCGTGGAGCACGCCGTCAAGGGCATGCTGCCGCACACCACGCTCGGCCGCAAGCAGGGCATGAAGCTCAAGGTATATGCTGGTCCCGAGCACCCGCATGCAGCTCAGAACCCCGTCAAGATTGATCTGGAGGCGTAACGATGGCCGATAACACCGCAGTCTACACAGGCACCGGTCGTCGCAAGGAGGCCGTCGCGCGCGTGCATCTGGTCCCCGGCACCGGTAAGGTTACCGTTAACGGCCGTGAGGCTCTGGAGTTCTTTGGCCGCGAGGCTCTCGTGAACTACGCCACCACCCCGTTCAAGGTTACCGACACCCAGGGTCACTTCGATGTTATCGCTCGCTGCAATGGCGGCGGTATCTCCGGTCAGGCTGGCGCTCTGCGTCACGGCATCTCCCGCGCTCTGCTGGAGGCCGGCGAGTATCGCGCCGAGCTGAAGAAGGCTGGCTTCCTGACTCGCGACTCCCGTATGGTCGAGCGCAAGAAGTACGGTCTGAAGAAGGCCCGTCGTCGTCCGCAGTTCAGCAAGCGCTAAATCTGCGAACTGGCATCTTTGCATTACGAAAAGAGCTCCCGCTTGGGAGCTCTTTTTGTGTTTAGGGCTCTTGCGTTGTGTTCCTTTTGTCCCTTAGGTCGCCGAAGGGTTAGCGAGAAGGAAGGAGACGAG
The DNA here is from genome assembly GCA_017533165.1 of Eggerthellaceae bacterium. The sequence continues at coordinate 799 of JAFXIM010000251.1, read as the reverse complement.
TGCGGATGGCGTGAGAGTCGAGGGAGGCGTACTTTGGTACGCGACCGAGACTCGGAGCGCCAGCTGTGCCGCCTCCCTCCTTCGCAGCGGCGAGTAAAGCGGCGTTCGTTAAAACGCTGCAACCTAGTATTCAAGATCGGCGGGAGTCCAGTCCTTCAGAACGGGAATCATCTTGGCGGCGATGGCCTTTGCGCCTTCGAGATCCTGCTCGAGATAATTGCCGCATTCGATTTCCGTTGCGCCTGGAATGGCACCTTCGAAATCGGCGATAAAAGCGAGCATGTCGTTGACGAGGCCGATTGCCACTTCGGGATCCATGTCGCGCACGAGGAAATAGAAGCCCGTGCGGCAACCCATCGGGCCGACGTAGACAACCTGATCGGAAAGATCGGTGCTGCGCACGTAGGTGGCGAAGAGGTGCTCGAAGCTATGGATGGCTGCGTAGGGCAGGTAGGTTCCGCAGTTGGGTTTTACCATGCGAATATCGTAGGTGGTGATATCGCCGTCGATGCGAGAGGTGTACATGCCCTCAACAATCTTGGTGTGATCAACCTGGAAGCTGGCGATTTGCTTGAGTTCCATGGGGCTCCTTCTTTTCGCAAAAGCTATCTGTCGGGCCTATTCTACCGCGGAGACAGGCGAGGGGCGTTGCGTCAATGGGATTGAAGCGTTTTGCATTTGCCAAAGATGAGTTTCCGTCGTGTAACCAATGCAGGCATCGACTTACTCTCCCGTTTCGGCTGCGACGACGGTGGTAAAATCATGCGGTTCATATACTTAAAAGATAGGAGCATGTATG
>JAFXIM010000250.1 GCA_017533165.1 Eggerthellaceae bacterium | reverse complement strand
TAAGGAGATCATGGAGAACGCCATGATCAAGCGCAAGCCCACCGATACCGAGTGGCTGCGCTATGGTGACACCAGCGCCGACGTTCTGAGCGCCAACAAGTAGTTCCCGGATGCTTTTGTGAACCTCTAAGTCGTTTAGAACAAGTGACACTTTAGGGCCCGCAGTGCGGGCCCTTTTTCTTGCCCGGTATATATTTCAACCTGTGTATAATTCACAAAGAAGATTAATTCGCTCATGAGAATAATTCACTTCTCATGGTTTTGTTTTCATGGCTTTAGATACGAGAGGTTCCTATGAATATTGGAAGCGTCTCATCGCGCGTTGACTCGGTTTGCGAGGAGGCGGATGGCGCAAGGCTTGTGACTGAAGGGTCCCTGTCAAAGGCTGCAGAAATAAGCGCCGGCGCAGACGAGCAGCCCCCAGCCCGCGGCAGGGCCTATCAATCGAAGGCTGCCCGTCGATCCCATGCCATCATTGCCGGTCTTGCTGTGTTCATGGTGATAGTGACATCGGTTTCGCTGATGCTGGGTCGTTTCCCCATTGCGCCTGATCAGGCTTTGGGTATGATTCTCTCCAACTTCCTGCCCATCGAGCAAACATGGACTGCACAACAGGAGTCGTTGTTTTTCAACGTACGCCTGCCGCGTATCCTTCTGGCTCTCATGATTGGCGCGTGTTTGTCTGTTGCGGGCGCTGCCTTCCAGGGAACCTTTCAAAATCCGCTGGTGTCGCCCGATATCCTGGGTGCATCTCAGGGCGCGGCATTTGGCGCAGCATTGGCAATTCTGACGGTGGGTGGCGCGATGGCTACCTCTACCTTCGCCTTTGTATTCGCCATGGTCACGGTGTTTTGCGTGTTGCTGATCAGCAACCATGCCAAGGGGAACCGCGTTTTAGTGGTTGTATTGGCGGGTGTCATGGTGAGCAACCTGTTCCAGTCGGGCGTTTCCTTCTGCAAATTGGTGGCCGACCCCGCAGATGACCTCCCGGCCATTACCTACTGGTTGATGGGCTCTCTCTCCGGTGTGACCGATCTGTCCGAAGTCGGCCGTGCTGCCATTCCCATGGCCATTGGTATGGCGGTGCTGTTTGCGTTGCGCTGGCGTATCAACATCCTCACCATGGGCGACGACGAGGCCTCCACCATGGGCATCAATGCCAAGCAGACGCGCTACATCGTGCTGCTTGCGGCAACGCTCGTGACGGCGGCAAGCGTGTCCGTGTCGGGCATCATTGGCTTTGTCGGCCTCGTGGTGCCGCATTTGACGCGCATGATCGTGGGTAGCGACTACCGAAAGCTCATTCCCGCAAGCGCGCTTCTCGGCGCGAGCTTCCTGCTCATCGTGGACAACGTGTCGCGCCTTGCGACCACCTCCGAGATCCCCATCGGCATTCTGACGGCTTTCGTCGGCGCGCCGTTCTTCCTGTACCTTATCACCCGAAAGAAGAAGCTATGAGCATCGAAATAGAACACCTCAATTTTTCTTACGGGCGTCATCAGGTGCTCCACGACATAAACGTGAGCATTCCCGATGGGACCTTGGTAAACGTGCTTGGCCCGAACGGCGTTGGCAAGTCCACCCTGTTCCGCTGCATCCTTGGCTTGAACAGCGGGTATGAGGGGACCATCAAGGTCAACGGCAAGGATATGCGCAAACTCAAGATAAAGGAACGCGCAAAGGAGATCTCCTATATCCCGCAGTCCCATTCACCTGTGTATGACTACGAGGTTCTCGACGTCGTCCTCATGAGCACCGGAACCGATTTGGGCATGATGCGTACTCCGGGAAAGCGCCATGTGGAGCGCGCGTACGAGGCGCTTGAGCGCATCGGCATCGAGAAGCTGGCCCATCGTACGTACACGCAGATCTCCGGCGGCGAGCAGCAGCTGGTGCTCATCGCTCGCGCCATTGCGCAGGAGGCTCGAACCATCATCATGGACGAGCCGACGAGCGCGCTTGACTACGGCAATACCGTGCGTGTTCTCTCGTGCGTGAGGCAGCTGGCTCGCGAGGGTCTTTCTATCGTTCAGTCAACTCATCAGCCAGATCACGCCTTCCTCTATTCGGATCGCACGCTCGTTATTAACCATGGGCGCGTGCATGCGTATGGCACCCCCAAGGATGTC
>JAFXIM010000249.1 GCA_017533165.1 Eggerthellaceae bacterium | reverse complement strand
TGACCTTGTCGCCATGAGCCTTGCGGGCCTTGTACATTTGGTAAACGAACTCTGCCATGTTTTATTTTCTCCCTTTTATCTGGGTTTATACACAAACGAGCACCAGGGCGCATCCTTATTATTTTACCAGCGAAAACGAGCGCTACGCATCTCAAGACAAAGCCGCGATGAAGCGATCCCAGCCTCGGCGGCCGCGCTCGTCACGCTTGAACACGCCGGTGGCCTCAAGCACGCGCACAAACACCTCCGACACCTCCGCTCGCACACGTTCACGCACCTCGGCAGGAGCTCCCTCGCAAAGATCGGGCATCTCGCGCTCAAGACGCGGCGGCAAGATGGCCAGGCCCATGATCTCAATAAGGCCGATGTTTTCCTTCTTCACGTAGTGAAGCGACTCATCGGGGTGAAACAGCCCCCACGGGCGCTCCTCGGTCGTGCGGTTGTTGCGCAGAACCAAGTCCATCACATAAGCATCCCCCAGCTTGCGCGCTATGGGGTTCAAGGTGTTATGGAGCACTCCGTCCGTGCGGGCAGCAACGTCGCATTCCGGCTCGTCCCACTCACGCCAAAGATCCAACACACGCCTCGCCGCACAAGCGAGCCGCGCACGATCCACCGACTCCAAACGAACAACCGAAGCCGGCCAACGCACCACGCCGCATGCCACACCTTCGCAACCCGCAATGGCAAAATCGCGCTCAATCGGCGCACGCATCAGGGCAAACTCATGCCTGCCACCCTGAAAGTGATCATGAGACAAGATAGATCCGCCCACGATGGGCAAATCCGCGTTCGACCCCATGAAATATGCCGGGAACTGATCCACGAAATCCAACAGGCGCTCAAAGCAAGCCGCATCGATCTTCATGGGCCTGTGCTCGCGCGACAGCACGATGCAGTGCTCCGCAAAGTACGCATACGGGGAATACTGCAAACCCCACGTCTCCCCTGCCAGCTCAATCGCCGCTATGCGCAGATGCGGCTTAGCCGCGCGCTTCGCATCCCCCGCATAGCCCTCGTTCTCCCAGCAGATATCGCATTGGGGAAGGTGAGCGCCCCCTCCTTCGCAGCAAGTTGCACCGGCGCTGGTGCCCAAACCCACATCCGCACCCGCGCCCGCGCGAGCAGCCGCAGCCGCGGCAATAGCACGCGGGTCTTTTTCAGGCTTCGACAGGTTCACCGTGATCTCAAGCTCACCGTAAGGAGAATCCGCCGTCCAGCAGATGTTGCGCGCGATGTCATCCGTGCGAATGTAGCCGCTTTTCAAGCCCAGGTCGTACAGGTAGGCCAAAGCCTCATCAGGCCCCGCCACCTCGCGAAGGCGATCAAACTCACGCCTCACCTCTTCGGGGCTCGGCTGAACGAACACGGCCCCAGCCCCAGCGCAAGCCGGCTGAACAAACCCTGTCTCCGACTCAGCGAACACCGGCCGATCGAAAGCGCCCGTCACGAAAGACGCTCCCAATGCACACCGCGATCGCTAATGCCCACCAAGGTGCATGCCTCGTAACCCAGGCTCATGTTCACCGCACGAACGAAATCGTCTTCCATCCCGCGCGGAACGAAGGCCAGCACGCTGCCGCCGAAACCTCCGCCGTGAATGCGCCATGCGCCACCCTCGGCCAAAAGATGAGCACACAGCGCCAGTATCACCATCGCGGGCTGATACGATCCCGTACCGTCCGCCTTAGGCGACACGTTCTGCAAGTACTGAGCCGATGAGGCTCCCGACATTCGCGCATGCGCCAAAAAGCTCTCGAAATCCCCGCGCTCCAAACAAGCACGCTGGGCCTTCACGCGGCGCGTCTCGTCCAGATAATGCATCGCACGCAAAGCCTTGCCATCCCCGAGCGCCTCACGCAACTCGGGCAAGCGCGCAAAGAACTCCGCGCGGTCAACGCTCTCCAAAACCTCAACGCCAAACCATTGCGCCACCTCGCACATATCCAAGGGAATGGTGGCAAACTCGTCGTTGTAGCGCGAATGATCGCACCTGCTATCAATCAAACAGGGAAGGTAAGCGCACTCCCCCAGATCGAAGGCAATGGGATCGGCCGTTGGCACCTCGCCCGAAAAGTCCATGGCCACGATGCCGCCTACGGCGCTTGTCAGCTGATCCTGTGCACCGCTCGGCTTACCGAAGTACCCGCGTTCGACATCCATTCCCGTAAGAGCAAAGGCAACGCGATCAAGATCGTCCATCTCACGTCCAAGCAAACCT
>JAFXIM010000248.1 GCA_017533165.1 Eggerthellaceae bacterium | reverse complement strand
GGCCTCTTCGCGGCCTATGGGTAAAGGCTCGGCGTTTATTCCCTGCTTAGAAAAGACGGCGGCCATCATGCGCGAGAAGGCATGCGAGGTGTTGGGGATAAGAACAGTCCTCGTCGCAGCGTCGGTCTTCTCGAACTTAACGGGGTAAGGGTCCGCCAGCGCCTGAGGTTCCGCTTTCTGTCCCAGGCGGCGCTTTGTTGCCACGGTCTCGATGAAAGATCGCACGCGAATGCGCAGCGGGCCTTCGATGGAGCTTTCGTCAACCTTGAGGATGAGGGGCGTGCTCTTGCTGATGTCGTGCATGAGCCTCACGATTTCATCTGATAGATAGGCGTCGTGACCGCAGCCAAAGCTAACGATCTGCGCGTACTCCAGATGAGGGTTTTCAGCAGCGAGCACAGCGCCTGATAGCATGCGGGCATGGTAGTTGTTGCCGATGCTCAGCAGGCTTTTGGTGAGGTCGACGTCGGTGAAGCCAGGTACGGCATCAACGGGAATAACGGCAACCCCCTGCTCAGCAAAAATGCGAGGAAGGTCATGGTTGACCAGGGCGTCATTTTGGTAGGGTCGCGAAGCAAGTACCACGGCGAATTCGTTTGCAGCTTCGGCTTGCTCTATGACGCTTGCGCCCCTCTCAAGCAGTTGACGGCGGAAGCTCAGCTGGTTTTTGTCAGCCTCGGCAAGGGCGAGCTTCGTGTGTTTTGGAGCGATGCTGAAGGCTTCCTCCATGTACTTTGCCAGCTGATCGTTGCGGTCTTCGTCGGTGTACCAATGGAACAGGGGCGTGTCGAAGGGGATGCCGTAGCGCTCGTGCGGGTTATCCGAACTGCGCATAACCATGGGATAGCCCTTTACCACGGCGCACATCGACTCTGCGGTTGGGGCGGTAGCCTCGGGTTTTACCGTGGTGATGATGGGCATGAAAATACGATCGACCTTGCGATCTGCGAGATCGCGTACGTGCCCGTGAACCAGCTTTGCGGGAAAGCAGATGGTGTCAGACGTGACGGCGGAGAGGCCGCTTTCGTACATTTTGCGCGTGCTGGGGTGCGAGAACAGGACTCTGAACCCGAGCGCCTCGAAGAAGGTGCGCCAGAAAGGAGCCGTATCCCAAATGGCGAGGACGCGAGGCATTCCGATGGTCGTGGATTTCTTGGGGAGCACCTGCTTGTGCGGCCACGCATGGAACAGCATCCTCTCGCGTTCGTTGAACAGGTTCGGTTTCGCCTCCATGCGCTTGCCAGCCGCCTTTACCTTTTCGCGCACATCGGCATCGTGGAGGTCTCCCACCACATCGCCTTTAGGACAGCGGCCACCCGTAACCCAGGTGCTTCCGTTGGCGAAGGTGATGAGGGTTCGGTTGCAGTGGTTCGCGCAGAAGTTGCATATGAGGTTGGTGGTCTGCGTGTAGTCGAAATCATCAAGGGCATCAAAGCCGATGAAGGAGCTTTTCGGTCGAGAGGCGCTTACCTTCTCCGCCATTCTGTCCTTGGCGAGAAGCGCAACGCCGATGGCTCCCATGAGGCCGGGGTAGGGCGCGCGGGTCACCTCCTTGCCCACGTAGAGCTCGAATGCGCGCAGGACCACATCGTTGGCGAAGGTGCCGCCTTGCACAACGATGGCGTTTCCAAGC
>JAFXIM010000247.1 GCA_017533165.1 Eggerthellaceae bacterium | reverse complement strand
TGTTTGTCGGCATCCTTGCGGGTTAGGGGGCTGCAATGGAAGTCAGGCAGGACGTTCTGGACGAGCTGCTTGCGATAGGACGCGACCTCGCTGGGGTATGCGAGCGCATCCGCGACGTGATCGGATGCGACGATTGCATAGGCGACGCGGTGTTCATGGTGTCGTGCGATAAGAGCGGGGTCATCGACCCCCTCGTCTACGACAGGGACGGCACGTGCTACTACCTGGAACCAGACGGCACGCTGTTCACGATACCGTTCTAAGGGGGAGCGCATGGGCAACTACCCCGATGGCGTCAGCCAGAGCGACTTCTACGACTACAGCGAGCGGAAGCACGACCGGGAGCTTCGAGAGCGGCTTTTCATCGACTCCGGCGATTGCCGCGGCGATTCCCTCTACGACTCTTGGAGGGACTGCCGGTTCGACAGGGCATCGGAGGGGCGCGATGGGCGAGCGTGATTTCCCGAGCGGCGAGACCGCCGAGCAGATGGCGCTGTTCGACTGCGCCAAGGCCGACCGCTTCAGGGCGATGGCCGACGAGTGGGTGAGGGCCAACCACGGCACGTGGCTGTGGATGGTGTCGCAGGCCAGCTCGTACGCCGCCAGCAAGAGGCGGTTCAGCATAGCGCGCCTGGTCGAGGAGGCCAGGTACACAAAGCCCGTCAAGGGCGTGGACGAATACAAGATAAACCACGACATACGCCCCGAGCTGGCGCGAAGGCTGATAAAGGCGGTTCCCGCCTGCAAGCCCTACATCAGCACCAGGGCGAGCGTCGTAGACCTTTAAGGGGGTTGGAATGGGAAAGGCGGTTGACAGGCTCGTAGCGGCCACGTACGTGAAGCAGAAGGTCGATGAGGCCTACAAGCAGGCCGAGGCCGACGCCGAATGCGAGCTTTCGGAGTTCGCGGAGAAGGGCGCTTCTGGCATCACATCGACGTACACGCCCGGAAAGGGCGGCGATCCGATCCTGCTCGGCGAGTACAAGTACTCGCAGACGAGGGCGAAGAAGGTCATCGAGTACAACGTGTGCGGACTCGGGGGGCTTCCCGAATGGATAGCCGCCAACGCCGAGGACGTGGCGGCATGGCTCGCCACCCCGATCGGCAGGAGCGGGGAGACGTTCGCCCAGCGGTTCGCCGCATGGCACTTCGACCGCACGGGCGAGGTTCCCGAGGGCATATCAAGGACGGAGCGCGACGAGCCAGCCAGAAGGGGCGCGCCGAAGCTCTACAGGTTCGACGCCGATGAGGTCGGCAGGTACTTCGAGAGCCACGGAGGGTGGCTGGAAGGCGCGGGCAGGCTGATGCTCGGTGACGGCGATGCTTAGCTTCAGGCCGCTCAAAGCCGAAGAGGTAGAGTGCAGGGTGGCGCAATGCTCCGAGAAGGGATGCTCGCTTCTGCTGTACAAGACCAGCCGAACAGATATGGACTTGCTCGATGAGACCGTTGGTGCCGAGAACTGGCAGAAGGACTACAAGACCATCGACGGCAAATTGTTCTGCGGCATCGGCGTCAAATGCGACGGCGCCGGGGAATTTGTCTGCTTCACCGGGGAGCGGAAAATCACATCAGGGCTGCGGAAGTAGAGGATATGCTTGAGTTGCTTTATCATCAGACCCATATGCCGGAGGATGATGCTTTGGTCCGGAACGCCCGGGCT
>JAFXIM010000246.1 GCA_017533165.1 Eggerthellaceae bacterium | reverse complement strand
CGCTGAGATGGGCGGTGAAGTGGGCGACACCGGTGTTATTTTGGTTGGCGAAGGTGAGCTCAAGGTTCTCGACACTAAGGCTCCCGAGAAGGGTCTTGCCTGCCATCAGGTTGAGGCCGCAGCTGCGGTGGCTGTTGGTGACGCCGTTGTGGTACGCGTTGACTCCAAGCGCCGCGCCGCCATCGAGCGCAACCACACCGCAACCCACATCCTGCACGCAACCCTGCGCGAGGTGCTCGGCGAGCACGTCAAGCAGGCTGGCTCCCTTGTTGAGCCCGAGCGTCTGCGTTTCGACTTCACGCACTTCGAGGCCATGACCCCCGAGCAGATCGCCGAGGTGGAGCGTGTGGCTAACGAGTACATCATGAAGGCCGTGCCTACCACGATTTATGAGACCTCCATCGATCAGGCGCGCGCTGCTGGCGTTACCGCTCTGTTCGGCGAGAAGTACGGCGACTCCGTGCGCGTCGTTGAGGCTGGCGAGTTCTCCAAGGAGCTGTGCGGCGGTTGCCACGTCAAGAACACCGCTGAGATCGGCTTCGTGAAGATCACCTCCGAGTCTTCTGTTGGAGCCAACTTGCGTCGTATCGAGGCTGTGACCAGCTACGGCGCCCTCGAGTACATGAACCGCTTCGAGGCGGAGCTCAAGCGCGCTGCTGCAGAGCTGCGCACCAAGCCCATGGAGGTGGCGGATCGTGCGGCTGCTAACCTGAAGGCCCTCAAGGAAGCTCAGAAGGCGGCGAAGAAGGGCGGCGCTGTTGCAGGTGGCGGTCTGGATGCCCTGCTCGCAAGCGTTGCCACCGCTCAGGGTGGCTACCCGGTGGTCATCTCCCGTACCGATGTGACCGATGCTGGCGAGCTGCGCAACCTGTGGGATGTCGTGAGCTCTCGTTTGGCGGCACCGGGCGCTATGGTTGTTGCGGCAGACAAGGACGGCAAGCCCATCCTCATGGCCGCGGGCACCGACGAGGCCGTGGCTGCTGGCTTCAATGCCGGCGCTGTTATCAAGGCCATCGCTCCGTGCGTTAAGGGCGGTGGCGGCGGTAAGCCCACCATGGCCCAGGCTGGCGGTAAGGATGCATCTGGTATCGATGCTGCTCTGCAGGCCGCTAGGGATATGCTTCTCTAGATCTTTGTTTTGAATGCGCCGGCCTTTCGGGCCGGCGCTGACTTTAGGTGATGATCGATGCGCGTTATGGCATTAGATATAGGTGAGGTCCGCGTTGGGGTCGCAATCTGCGACCCCAACGAGCGTGTGGCTTCGCCCATCTGCGTTCTTCCCACTAACGAAGTCCTGGCCAACGCCAAATCCTTTCGCATGACCCTCGAGGACTGGGAGCCTGAGCTCTTGCTGTGCGGACTGCCCTACACCCTAGCGGGGGAAGAGGGTCCGCAGGCTGAGCGTATTCGCAAAGCCGCTGCACAGATCAGCGCGGCGTGCGGTATACCGCATGAGTTTACTGATGAGCGTCTGAGCTCGCGCGAGGCGAAGCGTAGTTTGCGTGAAAAGGGTTACGACGAGAGGGCCATGCGTGGGAAAATCGATATGATAGCCGCTAGCTTGTTCCTGCAATCGTGGCTCGACGAAAGGGCTGCACGATAGGCGGGCGTGAAGTGAGTCCGTCAACCGACATACCGAGCCGACTAACGTAAGCAGAAAGGGAGGCCCATGGCTCTCAAACCCAAAAGGCCGAACTCATCCACCCCTAAAACCATCACGCCCGGTTATCCGGGTACTCAGAAGCGCGGAGCTCAGCAGCGTCCTGCGCAATATCGCGGAGCTGGGCATGCCGGCCGTTCTTCGCATGCGGCGCGCAGCGCCCATGCGCGCGCTGATCGTGAATTCCGCACCTACGATACCAGCTACATCGTCCCCAAGAAGAAGAGTAAGGCCCCTGTGGTCCTTGGCGTTATCTTGGCCATTGCCGTCGTGGCGATTGCGGCGGTGCTCGTAGTCCCGCGCCTGTTTGGCCTTGTCACCGGAAACCCCGTTGACCTTCTGCCCGAGGGTCAGAGCGCCATCGTGGTGATCGAAGAGGGCTCCACCGGCAAGGAGATCGGCGGCAAGCTGGTAGATGCCAAGCTGGTTGGCTCGGCGCGCGAGTTCACCAGCCGCGTTGAATCCATGGGTGCCGCAGCCAAGCTCATCCCCGGAACCTATGAGTTCAAGGGCGGCATGACGCTTGACCAGATCATCGAAACTCTCACCATAGGACCCGCGGCAACGGCAGACACGGTCACCGTGCCCGAAGGCTTCACCATAGCCAAGACCGCAGCCGCCATCGAAGAGGGGACGCAGGGCCGCATCACTGCCCAGCAGTTCATCGACGCCACTTCCGATGCAAGCAAGTACGCCGCCGAGTTCCCCTTCCTTGCGGACGCAGGCACCAAGTCGCTCGAGGGTTTTTTGTTCCCCAAGACCTACACCATCACCGCAGCTGATGATGCAACCTCGGTAGCTCGCATGATGCTGCGCCAGTTCCAAACCGAAACCGCAGGGCTTTCCTTCGCGTATCCTGAGGGCAAGGGCTTAAGCCTCTACGACGCCGTGAATCTGGCGTCCATTGTGGAGAAGGAGTCGGCGGCCGACAATCGCACCACGGTAGCCTCGGTGTTCTACAACCGCCTGGCCATCAACATGCCGCTCCAGTCCGATGCCACCACGGCTTACGAGGTTGGACACGATCCCACGCCCGATGAGGTTCATGCTGACACGCCGTACGGCACCTATGCCAACTACGGCCTGCCGCCGACGCCCATCTGCTCCCCGAGCCTTGACTCCCTGCAGGCGGTGTGCGCTCCGGCTGAAACGAACTACCTGTACTTCTACTTCACCTCGAACGCCGATGGCAGCATGAACTACTATTTCAGTGAAAACTACGACCAGCACCAGTACGCGATTGCTAACGGCTAGGCCCTTGCGCCTGCTGTGGCAAACACCAAGGAGAACCGCGTGTCTCTTCTCGAGCCTGACAAATACTTCTCGCGCATATCGCACATCGACCTCGAGCGCGACCTGCTCTCCCTCGGGATCAAGCACGTTCTGCTCGACATCGACAACACCATCCTCACGCGCGATACTCACGAAATCCCGCGCGACGTGGGCGTATGGATGGGCCGTGCGCGCGATGCGGGCATCAAGCTCTGCCTGGTTTCCAACAACTGGCATGCCAGCGTGCATGAGCTTGCAGCCGAAATCGACCTGCCTATCGTAGGTAAGTCCATGAAGCCGCTTCCGCATGGCTTCTTCCTCGGTATGCGCAAGGTGGGCGGTAGGCGCGCCGATACGGTTATGGTGGGTGATCAGATGGCAACCGACGTGCTCGGCGCGCATTTGATCGGCATGAAGGTCTACATGGTTCAGCCGCTGGTTGAAAAGGACCTCCCGCACACGCTTATCATGCGCAACTTCGAGCGCGCCATTCTTGGTGACCGTGCCACCGAGCCGTTGACTCCGGCATGCCGCAACATCGTCGAGGCCGCGTTGGCTGAAGAGTGCTAAAAAAGCGGAGAAGGTAAGCGCTCGGCGGATTCCGCACAGGTTTTGAGCGCAGACGCGCAGCTGAGGCGGCGCATGAAAGAAGGCAAGCGCATGTCAAACAGCGAAAAGCTCTATGTCCTTGGTCATCCCGTGGCTCATTCGAAGTCGCCGGTTATGTACAACGCGGTGTATCCGCGCTTGGGTCTGAACTGGGAATACGGTCTGGCTGATTGCGAGACCGAAGAGGAGGCGCTCGCCTTCCTCGATAAACGAGACTTCCTGTCCATCAACATCACCATGCCCTATAAGCCCCATGCCCTCAAGGTGGCAAACGCCCGCGCTGCTTCGGCTCGTTTGGCGAAGGGTGCCAACTTGCTCGTGCGCAAGGGGGATTTGCTTATCGCGTATAACACTGACGGCCAGGGCTGTATTGCCTATCTGGAGCGTTGCGGTTTTTCCTTTGCTGGCAAAAGCGTTGTCGTTTGCGGCACGGGCCCGACTTCTCTTGCCATCCTCCATGCAGCTGCGCAGGCAGGGGCGGCAGAGGTGGTGCTGCTCGGTCGCGACAAGGAGAAGAGCGCGGCGGTTATGCAGGGATATCTTGATGAGTTCTCGATCTTGGCTCACGCCACCATCGATCTGCCAGCGGCCAAGAGCCATCACCGCAGCTTCCGCGAAACCTACGATGACTGCGCGTTCAAGTTTGGCAGCTACGCCACGTCCCACAAGGCCATTGCCGCGGCAGACCTGATCGTCGACGCAACGCCGCTGGGTATGAAGGAGGGCGATCCGGCCCCCTTTGACACCGACCTTCTGCACGAGGGTCAGTTTGTGCTCGACGTGGTTTACGGCCACGGGGAAACGGCGCTTGCAAAGGGCGCGCGTCAGGCGGGATGCACCTTTGCGGACGGCGCGGGCATGCTGGTGGGGCAGGCTGTCGTCACGGCTGAGATCGTGTGCGACATTGCGGGGGTGGACCTGAGCCTTTCCGCCGACGATATGTTTACCCTCATGGCGCAGGCGGCGCAGTTCGATATCGACTAGTGCGCTACAATTCCCTTCGTGCGAAGTAACGGCGTTCGATCGGGCGCCTCGGCTGCCCGGCGGGTTTTTCCTGCGGGCCTGCTGATGGCGTTTGGGCGAGGCGCCAAGGCTTATCAGGTACGCAATTACATGCGCGAAGGCGGCGAACTCATGGCCAATATGGAATACGTAACGGCGGGCGAAAGCCACGGTCCTCAGCTTACGGCTATCATCACGGGCGTCCCGGCGGGTCTTAAGATCTCCGAGGACCAGATCAACAGTGACCTTTCCCGCAGGCAGTCCGGTTACGGACGCGGTGGGCGCATGCTCATCGAGAAGGACAAGGTGAGCGTCGTGAGCGGCATTCGCTTTGGCAAGACCATGGGCAGCCCCATCACGCTGGTGGTCAAGAATCGCGACTGGGAAAACTGGACCGCGCGCATGGCCGCCTTTGACGCGGCTCCTCAAGACTTGGTGCGCGAGGTAACGCCGCGTCCGGGTCATGCCGATCTGGTGGGCGCCATGAAGACCAACACTGACGATTGCCGCAATATCCTCGAACGCGCGAGTGCGCGCGAGACGGCGGCGCGCGTGGCTGCATCGGGCATTGCGCGCGAGTTTTTGGCGGAGCTTGGCGTTGAGGTGTATTCCTACGTGGTGTCGGTGGGGGATGCGTCCATGGATGAGGAAGACCCCATGATCGCGGCTACCACCTATTCGCCGCTTGACATCGAGCTTTCCGAGATGCGCTGCCCCGACGTGGCGGCGACTGAGGCCATGAAGGCCGCCATCGATCAGGCTAAGATCGACGGTGAAAGCTTGGGCGGCACCTTCCGCGTGGTTGCTCGCGGCCTTTTGCCGGGCCTGGGCGGATATGCCACGGCGGGGGATCGTTTGACCTCACGTGTTGGCGCGGCTCTTTTCTCCATCCCCGCCATCAAGGGCGTTGAATTTGGTTTGGGCTTTGAGGCGGCGCGTCGCCCGGGTTCTCAGGTTCACGACCCCATCAAGCTCGATCCCAAGACCGGCTTCACGCGTACGAGCAATAATGCCGGCGGCCTGGAGGGCGGTATGACCAACGGCATGCCCCTCATCGCCACCGTGGCCATGAAGCCCATTCCCACGCTCATGCAGCCGCTTGAGACCGTGAACATGGACACGCTTGAAGCGGAGCTGGCATCTAAAGAGCGAAGCGACGTGTGCGCTGTGCCCGCAGCTGCGGTTGTTGCGGAAGGTGAGGTGGCCTTTGCCCTGGCAAACGCCTACCTTGAGGCTTTCGGCGGCAACAACATGGCTGATATCAAGGCAGCCATCAGGGCTTACAAGCAGCGTTTGAGGACGATGTCCCGATGAACGGCGAGGAGCGCTTCGCCCTGACGCGGCCGGTGTTTCTCATCGGCTTCATGGGTGCGGGAAAGACGAGCGTCGCGCGCAAGCTGGCGCGCATGTGCGCTTTGTCCTCGGTCGATATGGACACCTACCTCGAGCGTCGTGAGGGCCGCAAGATCAAAGACATTTTCGCAAGTGATGGCGAAGGTGCCTTCCGTGCCATTGAAACCGAGGTGCTCGAGGAGCTGGTGGACAAGGATCCTCTGCTTGTGTCCTGCGGCGGCGGTGTGATCACGTGTGAGGCAATTCGTGCCATCCTGCGTGAAAGCGGCTTCGTGGTGCACATGAAGGTGTCGGTCGACGAAGCTGCTGCGCGCATCAGCGACACGTCCACACGCCCCCTGTTCCAGGATCTTGAAGCTGCTCGAGAGCGCTGCGCGCAGCGCCTTCCGCTATACGAAAGCGTGGCTCATGTGAGCGTGGATACGTCGGGTAAGAACGTGTATGCAATCGCGCGCGAGATTCAGCGCGCGCTCGAGAGAGAAGGTGTGCTGTGCCGGCAACCAAGGTAGTGGTCAACATCCCGGGTGAGGAGACCTACAACGTGCGCATCGGCGCTGATGTGCTCGCTGGTTTGGGCTCGTACATGAAGCGCATCGACGCCGTGGCGACATCCCCTCGTCTGCTGGTGATTAGCGATTCGAACGTGGCGCCCCTGTATCTGGCCGAGACCAAGGCCTCGCTTAAGGCGGCGGGCTATCGCGTGGGCGACATCGTGGTTCCCGCGGGCGAGGAGTCCAAATCGCTCGAGGTAGCCGGTGAGATTTGGGAGGCCATGGCCGAGCTCAAGCTGGGCCGCGACTGCGCCGTGGTGGCGCTTGGCGGCGGCGTTGTGGGTGACTTGGCGGGATTCGTGGCTTCGACCTACATGCGCGGCGTGCCCGTGGTGCAGGTTCCCACCACCTTGCTTTCCATGGTCGACTCCTCGGTTGGCGGCAAGACCGGCGTCAACCTGAGCGCAGGCAAGAATTTGGTCGGCACCTTTAAGCAACCCTCTTACGTGTGCGCGTCGACGGCGACGCTCTCAACGCTGCCCGATCGCGAGTGGCGCTGCGGTTGCGCCGAGATCGCCAAGTCGGCTGCCATCGAATCCGATGACTTCTTCTTCTGGATGGTTGAGAACGCAGACGCTTTGGCTGCGCGTGATGAGGATGTTGCCGCTGAGGCCATTGCCCGATCGGTGGTGTTCAAGGCCAACGTGGTAGCCGAGGACAAGACCGAGAGCCGCGGCGTGCGCGAATGCTTGAACTACGGTCACACCCTGGGTCATGCCATTGAGAAGCTCTCCGGTTACGGCGTGTTCTCGCATGGAGCTGCCGTTGCAGAAGGTATGCGCTTTGCGGCTCGCTTGGGCGCGGCCTTGGTGGGCACGCCTATCGAGTTCGTGCGTGCGCAGGACGAGCTGCTCGATACTCTTGGGCTGCCGGCGCTCGAGTGGTCGGCTGATCCGGCCGACATGTTGGCGGCCATGAAGGGCGATAAGAAGGCGCGTGCCGGCGTGGTGCGCTTTGCCCTTCTGCGCGATGTGGGTGATTGGACCCTGGTTGATGTTGATGACGATATCCTGATCG
>JAFXIM010000245.1 GCA_017533165.1 Eggerthellaceae bacterium | reverse complement strand
GCGTCGGCGGCGAAGGCTCTGGTGGCGAAGGCTCTGGTGGCGGTGCCGGCGGCGAAGGCGGAGCTGGCGGTGCCGGCGGCGAAGGCTCTGGTTCCGGCGGGTCTGGCGGAACAACTCCGCCCCCCGCGACTGACGCCTAGCCCCTCCGACACAAGCTTCCACCCAGGTGGCGAAACGGATACAAGAAGGTCGCTCGTAGGGCGTTCCTGATATGATGACTGCAAAACAAAAGCTCAAGGCGCTCCGTTTGGCGGATGCGCCTTGATGTACGAAGAGGCCTTTGGGCCATTGAAAGAAACAAGGAGACCATCCACATGAAGCGCGCAACCATCGTTCGAGTTCTCACGCTTGCCCTGAGCGCGGCTCTTGCCGCCGTGGCGCTCGCTGCTTGCATGCCGCAGGCCAATACCGCCAATGAGGAGCAGAAGGCAAATCGCCAGTACATGGCTCAGGTAAATCAGACTATGGACGATCTGTCCGACAAGCTCGAGGGCTTTACCGATGCCGTGGTTCGTGGTGATGTGGTCACCATGCGCACTCAGGCAGACAGCGCCCTCAAGGTGCTCGACGAGCTCGAGGCTCTTGAGGCGCCTGAGGTCCTAGCCGACGTCAAGGCCGGCTACGTTGATGGCTGCACGTCTCTGCGCGAGGCGCTCAAGGCATACGTCGATCTCTACACCGAGATCGACAGCGCGAGCGATGCCCAGCCTTTCGACTTCTCCAATTACGGCACGCGCCTGAAGGAGATCCAGAAGGCCTATGACGAAGGCATTGCCAAGCTGCAGGAAACCGATGCGAAGGCAGCCGAGCTCTAATTTCCCAAGCGTCGCTGACGAGGGGCAAGCCAGCTAAACAACGAGGAGAGAGATGTCTGGAAGAAAAGTCGAGCTTCTGGCGCCTGCTGGAAGCATGACGGCGCTTCATGCTGCCGTGCGCGCAGGGGCGGACGCGGTTTACTTGGGCCTTGAGTCCTTCAACGCGCGCCGCGGTGCCGATAACTTCACGCTTGAGACGCTCGAGGAGGCGTGCGAGTACGCGCACCTTCGCGGCGTCAGCGTATATGTAACGCTCAACGTGGCCGTTTTGCCCGACGAGGTAAACGATGCCCTCGAGCTGGCTCGCCAGGCGTATCGGGTTGGCGCCGACGCCTTCATCGTTCAGGATCTCGGCTTGGCGTCTGAGCTTACCCGTACGCTTCCCGAGGCTCGCTTGCACATCTCCACGCAGATGAACACGCACAATGAAGCTGGCATTCGCGCAGCAGCCCGTTTGGGCGCTCGCCGCGTTACGCTTGCGCGTGAGATGTCTCTGGAAGAGATTGCCAATCTGTGCGAGGTGGCCGGTCGGTTAGGCATGGAGATCGAGTGCTTTGCCCAAGGAGCGCTTTGCATCTGCTATTCGGGGCAGTGCTTTATGTCTTCCATGATCGGTGGCCGTTCCGCAAACCGCGGAACCTGCGCTCAGCCTTGCCGCCTGCCCTATGAGCTTCGCAATGTCGCGATTCAGAAGGATCTGTCCTCTCCTGGCGACCACCTGCTGTCCCCGCAGGACCTGTGCGCGGTCAACTTGCTTCCCGATATGATCGAAGCGGGCGTTTCCTCCCTCAAGATCGAGGGCCGCATGAAGTCTCCCGAGTACGTGTTTGCCGTGGTCTCCGTATACCGTGCGGTGCTCGACCGCATTGCGCAAGGCGAGAGCTCGGCTGCGACGGCTGCCGAACTCAACCAGCTTGCCGAGGCTTTTTCTCGTGGCTTCACCACGGCCTATCTCGAAGGCAACCGATCTAACTCCATGATGAGCTATCAGCGACCCAATAACCGCGGCGTGCTCATCGGTCGCGTTGCCGACGTGTCGGGCCGCATTGCCGTCATTCCCGCCGAGCGCGATCTGCACGTGGGCGATGTCATCGAGTTTTGGACGCGCAAGGGCCATGCGGCTCTCGTGGTGTCCGAGCTGAACAAGGACGGCAAGGGTCGAACCCATATTCCGCTTGATGCCAAGATGCGCGACGTCCGCGCAGGTGACCGCGTGTTTCGCGTGCGCAGTGCCGAGGCGGCTTTCGAGGACAGCGTCTCCGAGCCGCGTGTTCGCGTGGTGGGCACCGTGTCCATGCGCATCGGTGAGCCCCTGTTCGTATCCTTTGCGCTTGCAGAAGGTGAGCGTCACTGGCAGACCCCGGACTTTGAGGCTCCCTATGTGTACGCCGAGGGCCCTGTTGTGGAGGCCGCGCGCACGCGTGCTGTATCCGAGCAGGACGTGCGCGACCATATCGATCGCCTCGGTGCGACGCCGTATGTGCTCGAGCACCTCGAGGTTGATCTCGACGAGGGAGTGGGCATTGGCTTCTCCCAGCTGCATCACGTACGAGCCGAAGCCCTCGATAAGCTGACCGCCGCCCTTCTCAAGGGCAAGCGCCGTCGATCCCTCCCGCGTGTGACCGAGCGCGATCTGGTGCCCGAGGCAAAGGTTCCCGGTTGCCGTATCGCCGCTTGGGCTACGAACCCGGTGTGCGCACGTGCCGCCAAGCGCGCAGGAGCTGACATTATCTACGTTCCGGCGCTCAATTATCGCCGCGGCGAGGCGGTGGTTAAGGGTCAGCTTACCAATACGGCTGAGCAGGCGGGCTATCCCAAGCAGTGCAGCATTGCGCTTCCCGTTATTGACCACGATTTCGTGGGTCTCTCGCGTGAGGCCCTTGTTGGCTTCGATCCCTGGTACTACGCCGATTATGGTAAGCACGTGCTGGTGGAAAGCCTCGCCGGCATGCAGCGTGCAAGTGAGGAGGGCCTGAGCTTTGACGTAGGCCCGCATGTCCCCATGGTGAATAAGCTCGATCTCGTCGTTGCTCATGATTTTGGGGCTGAGCGCGTGTGGCTTTCACCCGAGCTGACGCTTGCCCAGATTCGAGAGCTTGCGCAGGACTCTCCGGTTGAGCTTGGCCTTACCATCATCGGCACCCAAGAGCTCATGACCTCTGAGCACTGCTTCCTCATGAGCCAGGGTCCCTGCGACCAAAACTGCGCCGTGTGTCCGCGCCGCAGAAGCCCGCACTTCCTGCGCGACCGTAAGGGCTTCGAGTTCCCCGTGGTAACCGATGTGCTTGGGCGCAGTCATCTGTACAACAGCGTAGCGCTTGACGTTGCGCATGCAATGCCCGAACTGCTCGCCGCTGGCATTTCCTCCTTCATGGTAGACACCACCATGATGAACGGAGAAGAGACAGCCCAGGCGGTGGGTCGCGCGGTGCGTGCTTTGAAGGTTGCCCAGCTTGACGGCAACTCCATTGCCAAGATGCCTAACGTAACGAGCGGTCACCTGTTCCGCGGCGTTTCGTAGCGGGTAAAGGGTACAACTACTGTGATATGATTGCGCCCATGCATTTGTGGGTGAAAACTAGAAGGAAACATTATGCTCTCACCGGAAGAACAGCTCCATATCATTCGCTCGGGTGCTTCTCAGATCGTGCCCGAATCCGCGCTGCTCGAAAAGCTCAAGCGCGGCAAGCCCCTCAACATCAAGCTGGGTGTTGACCCTACCGCTCCCGATATTCATCTGGGCCATGCCGTTCCGCTGCGCAAGCTGCGTCAGTTCCAAGATCTTGGCCATCATGTGACGCTTATCATCGGCGATGGCACCGCGCTTATCGGTGACCCCTCCGGTCGCAATTCCACGCGTCCTCAGCTCACCACCGAGCAGATCAAGGCAAACGCTCAGACCTATGTCGACCAGGCCTTCAAGGTCCTCGATCCCGAGAAGACCACCCTGCGTTACAACTCCGAGTGGATTTTCGCCCTCAACATGGAAGGTCTGCTCAAACTGACCAGCAACTTCACCGTTGCTCGCATCCTTGAGCGCGATGATTTCCACAACCGCTACACCTCTAACCAGCCCATCAGCCTGCACGAGTTCCTTTATCCGGTTATGCAGGCCTATGACTCGGTCGTCATCGAGTCCGATGTTGAGCTTGGCGGCACCGACCAGCTCTTTAACTTGCTCGCAGGCCGTGAGCTTATGGAGAAGATGGGCATGGAGCCCCAGGTTTGCCTGACCCTTCCGCTGCTCGAGGGTACTGACGGCGTGAAGAAGATGTCCAAGAGCTACGGCAACTACGTCGGCCTGACCGATGAGCCGGCTGACATGTTCGGTAAGATCATGTCCATCCCCGACGAAATCATGATCAAGTACCACCGCCTGGCTTCCACCGTACCGGTTGAGAAGATCGATGAGATCGAGGCCGGCCTTGCTGCTGGCGAACTGCACCCCAACAAGGTTAAGCGCGCCCTCGCTCGCAACATCGTCGAATCCTACTATGACGCAGCGGCCGCTATCGCTGCAGAGGAGCAGTTCGATCTCGTGTTCAAGCAGCACGCCGTTCCCGATGACATCCCGGAGTTCGCAGCGGACCTGACTCCCAACGCCGAGGGACTGGTCTATGTGGCCAAGCTGCTTGCCGATGCTGGCCTGGCTCAGAGCGCCGGCGAGGCTCGACGCCTCATTGATGGCGGCGGCGTTAAGGTCAATGGTGAGTCCCTGCCCGCCAAGGCCTACAACGTAGAGCCTGAAAAGCTTGCAGGCGCTACCATCCAGGTTGGCAAGCGCAAGTTCGTGAAGCTCGTTTAGCGCAAAGGCGCCAGCGGCAAATTCGCTTATATATAGGTAAGCTCAAGGGGGCGCGGTCCTTTGGATCCGCCCCCTCTTTACGTCTTGGACATACTTCCGAGCTTGAGATATGGACACTTTTATATATATGTATATAGCGGGGAAGGTAAGCGCAGGCGGCTGCCAAAGTGGGGGAATTGTGAAAGAGATAAAAACTGAAAATAGTTCTTGCTTTGAGCTGAGGGCTTGAGTAGTATATGTAACCCGCGCTTGAGGAGGGCGCGGGAGCTTAGCCTGAGGCAAAGCTGGCTTCGAACCGCCGAGCGGTTGGGGAAAGAAGAGATTTCAAAATTTCTCAAATTTTTCCTTGACTCAGACCGCGGTTCAGAGTAAAGTATCTCCTTGCGCGTCGCCTGAGGCGATGCGGCGGGGACGGGCCGCGAGGCCCGGAACCGGCACCTTGAGAACCGGATACTGTGATGGAATTTCGAATGATTCGAAAGGATGTCGGACGGACATTCTAGTCAATGGAAGACCCCGTCGTTTCCCGGACCTTAACGGGATCCGACGAGTCGACATGCCGGACAAACTGAACGCGAAGCGGCGGGACGAGCTCCCGCCTGTTCGAACGGAGAGTTTGATCCT
>JAFXIM010000244.1 GCA_017533165.1 Eggerthellaceae bacterium | reverse complement strand
GGATGAAGAAGGCCTGTGGACCATGCGCGTGCTGGGCCGCAACATGGCCTACCTCCTCAAATGCCAGGAGGCGGCGAAGGCTGCAGGTATTGAGCTCCCTGAGCGTGAGCCGGGCGTGTTCACCAACTTCGTGCGCTAAATCGAGCGAGACCATCTAGGGCAGAGGGCTAAGCCGAAAGCTGCCTATTTCGCGGTCTCGCTATCTTTCATTGACATAACGAAATACTCGGTCTGCGGGGGAATGGTTCTTTTGCCCGTTAGCGTGAGCTCGACTTCACCCAAAAGATCAGCGCGGGGGATGTCGAGGGCGTCAGCGTAGGCGAATACCTCGTATACGTGCAGGCTCTTTTCGCCGGATTCAAGTTTGGAAATATAGGACTGGGGCTTGCTCAGCGTTGCGGCAACCTGCTCCTGGGTCAGACCGTTCCGCCTTCGCAGCATGCGAAGCTTATTGCCGATCTTTCTAGTTGCCTCAATATCCATAGCTTCAAGGTATGTGCTAAAGTAACTTATCCCAATTCGGGATATTTTTTTAATCTGCAATATCCCAAAATCGGATATTGCAGCCGATCGATCCGAAGTTGCGGTGGCAAGGTGTCCGAAGGCTCACGAGGCAAACAGGTCAAATCGCGCGAGCGGGTGCAGGCGCATGGGGAAGTGTTCACTAACGAACGCGAAGTGAACGCCATGCTTGATCTGGTCAAGCAGGAAACAGAGCGCATAGAGTCTCGCTTTCTCGAACCTGCGTGTGGTGATGGCAACTTCTTGGCCGAAATCCTGCGTCGCAAGCTGGCGGTGGTGAAGGCTCGCTATGGCAAGAGCCCGGCCGATTACGAACGCTATGCCTTCCTAGCCGTGAGCAGCATCTACGGCGTGGAGCTTTTGGCGGATAACGCCAAGGCCTGCCGCGATCGTCTCTTTGCCATCCTTCAAACAGACTACCTGCCCGTATGCAAGAAAAAGCCGACGCCAGGCTTCATGGATGCCATTCGTTTTGTGCTGGATCGCAACGTGTTGATTGGCAATGCGCTCAGCATGAAGTGCGTGGATGAATCGGGCGAAGAGATGGCGGAGCCCATCATCTTTAGCGAGTGGTCGCTGGCTACGGGCGACAAGGTGAAACGCCGCGACTTCCGCTTGGACGAGCTGCTTGGCGAAGGTGCCGAAGTCGGGCAAACCATGAGCCTTTTCGGCGACGAGTTCTTCGAAGACGAAAGCCTTCATCCGCGCAGCGAATGGGAGCGTGACGCGGAGACGGGCGCGTTGATCCCCAAGCCCATCAGGGAATATCCCCCGACGAGCTTCTACGAAATACATCGACAACTGAATAGCTAGGCGAAAAGGGGCGTAGGCATGAGCGGTTTATTTGCAAGTACGCACTATCACGATGTGTTGAGCTGTATTGCCAACCTGAGCAACGATGAGGTGTTCACTCCGCCGGAACTGGTGAACCAAATGCTCGACATGCTGCCGGAAGAGCTGTGGAGCGACCCGCAGGCGACTTTTTTGGACCCCGCATGCAAGAGCGGTGTGTTCCTGCGCGAGATCGCGAAGAGGCTGATCGAGGGCTTGGAGGATGAGATTCCAGAACTCGAAGAGCGTC
>JAFXIM010000243.1 GCA_017533165.1 Eggerthellaceae bacterium | reverse complement strand
GTTTCCTTGCGGATTCCGGAAGCTTCACTGAAATGCAACGAAGGGCATTATGCTTCTAAGTGCTTTGGGACGCAATAGGTTTTTTTCAAACTTAGCGTTTAAACGGTAGATTTAATGCTGCTAGCGTGCGATCGGCGCATCTCCAAGGCGGTCTCAGTTATACCCCGTGCGAACGATTACTGCTGAAAAAAGATTGCGTTGTATAATGCACTCATTGCGAATAATCGTTGCTTCGCGTAGAAGCCTGATCATCTGAGGGGGTTTGATCATGGGGGAAACGGGAATCACCAGTATCCCTTCCGTGTGTGGCGGATGCCATAACACTTGTCCGATGTTCGTTGACGTGAAGGATGGGCAGATCGTTGCGGCTCGTGGCGCACAGGGGAACAAGCGCACGAACGGCGCTCTGTGCTCTAAGGGCCTTGCTGCGCAGCAGATCGCGCATGACCCTCGTCGTGTCACGTATCCCATGCGCCGTGTTGGGGACCGCGGTCCTGCGCTTCGTGGCCGCAGAGCAGAGGCTGCACGCTTCGAACGCATTTCATGGGATGAGGCATATGCCGAGCTTGCTGACCATATGAAAAAGGCCATTGCCGAGCACGGTCCGTGGTCTGTTTCCTTTATTCGCGGGCAGGCATGCGGCTGGGGTTTTTCCTATGACATGACTCAGCGTCTTGCGCACTGCGTTGGCACCGAGGTGGGCATGGGCGCTTCCGAGTGCTTCGTGCCTCGAGCCGTTGCTGAAGGCATGACCTATGGTGGCATGCCGTCCTTCTGCGATTACGAGAAGGTTGACCTCATGATCTTCTGGGGCAAGCAGCCCGCCTTCTCCTGCGCTCCCGCTCTGCGCAAGATTTACGATGCCCAGGAACGCGGAGCCCGTCTGATTTGCATCGATCCGCTGCACTTCCACCTGGGCGCCCATGCCGACCAGTTCATCCAGGTTGAGCCTGGCACCGACCTTGCCCTCATGCTGGGCATGCTGTACGTCATCGTGAACGAGGGCCTGTGGGACCGTGCGTTTGTAAACGAGTTCACGAACGATCCCGGCCTTGCTCGTCTGTCTGCGCACCTCAATGGTGAGAACCGTTTTGGCCTGACCTACTCGCCGGAGTGGGCTGAGGGCATTTGCGGTGTTCCCGCCCAGGTTATCTACGATCTCGCTCGCGAGTACGCTACCACCGAGCGCGCATCCATCACCTCGGGTCATGGCCTTGAGGGTCGCGTAAACGTCACCCAGACCACGCGCGCTCTATGTATCCTTCGCGCTATTACGGGGCACCTCGATAAGCCGGGTTGCGATCTGTATACGCCGAAGAGCCCGCCGCGCAACCCCAACTTCACCTTCATCGACAAGGTGGTCCCCGGTTTCGAGCCGACTCATCCTACCATGATGTTCCACGTGCCGCCCTACAATCCCGAGGAATCCAAGTATCCGCTGCTCTTTGGCGGCCAGGGCCTGCTCTCCACGCCGGATGCGTTGCGCATGATGCATGAGGGCAAGATCGAGGTGTGCATCGTTCAGGGCGCGAACCCCATCGTTACGCAGCCGCAGCCCAAGGTTACCACGGCGGCATTCGAGAAGATCGGCTACCTCGCGGTCATTGACCCGTACCTGAGCGAGACCGCTGAGCTGGCTGACCTGATTCTTCCCGCAGCCACCTACCTCGAGAGGACCGAGCCCGAGTGGTTCAAGTCGGATTCTTGGTACCCCGAGCTTACCCTTCGCCAGAAGACGGTGCAGGTAGGCGAGGCAAAGCCTGACACGCAGATCATGCTTGAGCTCGGTCGTGCGCTTGGTTTTATGGAGGAATTCCCCACTACTGACATCACCTGGTACATCGATGAGTGCTTGAAGCCTTCGGGTATCACCTATGAGCAGCTGCTCGAGCAGCCGCACGGTTTGGTGTATGGCCAGATCGTGTACGAAAAGCACGTGAAGGCCGCTGCCGAGGGCAAACCTGCCTTCCGCGCCCCTGGCGGCAAGGTAAACGTGTTCTCCGAGGTGCTCGATGCTAACGGCTTCGATCCCCTGCCCAACTGGGAGGAGAGCTCGGAGTCCCCGCGCTCGAAACCCGAGATCGCCAAGGACTACCCCTTCGTGGTGTTTACGGGAAGGTCGGGCCCCATGTACGTGCATGAGCAGCGCCGTACCATTCCATGGCTTCGCGAAATGCAACCGGTGGGTCGCGCCATGGTGCACCCGCGTACTGCTGAGCGACTGGGACTCAAGGAAAACGACATGGCCCGCATCAGCTCTGTGCGCGGCGCCATTGAGATGCCCGTTGAGGTAACGCCCATCCTGCGCGAGGACTGCATCTACGTGCCGGGCGGTTGGGCTGACGCGAACTATAACGAGCTCGGCATCGATGAGGATCTCGATCCCATTTCTAGCCAGGCAAACTACACCATGTGCCTCGGGCGCATCGAGAAGATCTAGGAGGGAAGCCATGCAATACGCTCTTCATTTCAACATGGATCGTTGCGCCGAGTGCTTCGCCTGCGAGGTAGCTTGTAAGTCCGCCCATGCTCTGCGTCCGCATGCTCAGGCAGAGCCGGGTACCAGCGGCCCGCGCTATCGCCAGGTGGTAACCATTTCGGATAACGACTCTTCCATTCAGTACATTTCCATGGCCTGCATGCATTGCGGTTCGGCTGACTGCATGGCCGTATGCCCCGCCAAGGCCATTTATCGCGATGGCCAGTTTGGCGCGGTGCTGGTTGATCGCACGAAGTGCATCGGTTGCCGTTACTGCTCTTGGGCTTGCGAGTTCGGCGCGCCGCAGTTTGATATCGATGGCTTGATGCAGAAGTGCGACATGTGCATCGACCGCCTTCGTGAAGGCAAGAAGCCCGCTTGCGTCGAGAACTGCTGCGGCGGCGCCATCACCTTCGGTCCTGCCGAGAGCATTGGCGGCGATGTGCGCACTCGCGCCGCTGCGCGCATGCTGAAGAAGATGGGTTCTGACCATTAGCATGATGTTGACGGCTTCTGATAAAGAAAAGATGACGAGCGGGCCTAAAGCCCGCTCGCATGATCATGTGCACGGCTCCCACGCGCATGGCCCTCATGCGGAAAAGGAGAAAAGCGAGCTCCCGCTTATTCTGTTCACCCTGTGCGCTTCGGCGAGCGTAGGTGTCGTTGCGTGTGCTCTCGTAGCTTTTGCAACCGATCTTTTCATGCAGGGAGGATTTGGCGCCGTGCGAGCAGGTTATGCCCTTTCCCTGATGGGTTTCAACCTTGTTTTGCAGACGGATGTCGTGCAACCTGCTTTGGCCCTTGCCGCTCTGAGCCTGGCGAGCGTCGGCATGCTTGCGTCTATCGCGCATCTTGCCAAACCCCTCCGCGCACCGAATGCGCTGCGCAACCTTGTAAGCTCCTGGCTTTCCCGAGAGATTCTTGCCGTATCGGCTTATTGGCTTGTTTGCGCAGCATGGCTTTTTGCCTGCTTTGCATCCGAGG
>JAFXIM010000242.1 GCA_017533165.1 Eggerthellaceae bacterium | reverse complement strand
TTTTCGTCCCTCGTATCGGAGAACTGGAATCATCTGACGGGCTATGCCTACCATATCGCCTCTGTTCCCGCTGGCAACGACGCAAGTATCGAGGAGTTCGTTTCTCTCGAGCAGGAGAAATGGGGCTTCACCGACTTTTACTTCCTAAATCGAAACGGCAACTACCTTACCGCTGACGGGACCACGGGATACATCGACCTCGGAGACGAGCTTTCCGCCCTTATGCTAAAAGGTGAGAGCATCGTCGTAGACGGAACCCTGCCTACAGGCGCCGCCCTCACCGTGTTTGCCGTGCCGGCGATTTCCGATGGCACTTATCAGGGCTTCGAGTACGCCGCCTTCGCCGTGAGCTACAACAATGCCGACATGGAGAAGGCGCTTGACGTTGCCGCATTCGGCGGGCAATCTGATTGCTACGTCACCTACGGCGATGGGCGCATTCTGTTCTCTGCGGACATCAAAGAAGGCCAGCCTCACAACTACCTGACGCACCTTAAGGAAGAATCCGACCTGAGCGCAGAAGAGTTCGCCCTGCTGAAGGAAGACATCGAGTCAGGCGAGTCGGGCGTGACGCAGTACAGCCTCGATGGAACAGGCTGGTACCTGGTCTATCAGCCCGTGGAGTTCCAGGACTGGATGATGCTCGGCGTGGTGCCCAAGAGCGTGGTCAACGCCGCCATCAGCGAGATCCAATGGGTGACCGTAGCCGTGTTCGGCGGCGTGTTCATCCTCATCGGCATCACGTCGATCGTATTTCTCCTCTGGCGCGGAAAGCGCGCTCTCAACTCCAAGGAAGCCGAAATCGAGCATCGTGAGCACCTCTTCACTACCATGGCCGATAACACCGATGACATCTTCATCCTGTTCTCCGCCGACGATTATTCCGTCGAATACGTAAGCCCCAACATTGAGCGCATCCTGGGAATTCCAGCAATTGAGGTGCAAAAAAACCTGCGTGCGCTGGACGTTTCGATCCTCGAGGGAGACGTCAGCTACCCCGGACGAGCAGAACTCGACCAAATCAGCCGCGGGCGCTGCTGGCAAGACGAACGCGTGCGCGTTCACCAGAAAACCAACGAGCGTCGCTGGTTCCAGGAGAGCATCTACCGCGAAACCGCAGGCGGTACCGAAAAGTTCATTCTCGTGCTTGAGGACCGCACGCAGGAGCGCGAGAACGAACAGATCCTGCGTCAAGCACTTGACATCGCCGCGCACGCCAACCAGGCAAAAAGCGTGTTCCTCGCCAACATGTCACACGACCTTCGCACACCCCTTGGCGGCATGATAGGAATGATGAACGTCGCCCGCGAGAACCTCGATTCCAAGGAAAAGGCTGCAGAAGCGCTTGATCTGGCCAACACTGCCGCTGAGCAGGTGCAGGCTTTGATCAACGACATCCTGGACATGAGCAAGATCGAGAGCGGTCAGATGTCCTTGCAGGAGAAAGCCTGCAACCTGGACGACATTCTGAGCGACCTCAAAAACATCATCGAGCCGCAAGCATCAGCCAAAAACCAGGAGTTTGTGATAGACGCCGAAAACGTGGCTCACCGTGCGCTCATAGGCGATCCGCTGCATATGAAGCAGATTCTGCTGAACCTGCTCTCGAACGCCGTGAAGTACACGCCCGAGCGCGGTTCTATCCGCTTCACCGTCGAAGAGATAGACCAGTCAAGCTCCGCGTTCTCCCGCCTCCGCTTCACCGTTGCGGATACGGGCATAGGCATGCCTCCGGAGTTCTTGGAGCGTATATTCGACCCGTTCGAGCGTAGCAACCAAGACGTCATCGAGCATATCCAAGGCACGGGACTGGGCATGCCCATTGCCAAGTCGCTCGTGGAGGCCATGGGCGGCGCCATCTCCGTGGAAAGTGAGATCGGCGTGGGTAGCACCTTTGTGGTGGTGCTGGATCTGAAGGTGGACCAGGATGCTGAGCTTGCGAAGGATGCGGAAGAAACGGCCGTGCAGCCGGAACGCTACGATTACGAAGGCAAGCGCTTCTTGCTGGCGGAGGACAACGAAATCAACGCCATGGTGTTCACGGAGCTTCTCGGGATGAGGGGTGCCTCGGTGGATTGGGCGGAAGATGGAAAGCAGGCTGTAGAGGCTTTCGATTCAAAGCCTGCTGGCTACTATGACGTCGTCTTCATGGACGTGCAGATGCCCGTCATGGGCGGCTACGAAGCCACGGCCGCCATTCGAGCCTTGCCTCGTGAGGACGCGGCGAGCGCGACCATCATCGCGCTGACGGCAAACGCCTTCGCCGAAGACGTGCAGGCGGCGCTGGAAGCGGGCATGAACGCTCACGTGAGCAAGCCCATCATCATGGACGACTTGGAGCAAGCGTTGCTGAGAGTGACGAGCACAAAGCACAACAATCAGCCGTAACCCATCTGTCCAACAGCCGTTTATCGGCCGACACCTACTGGCTTGAGCGGGCACGTATCATGAGCCAAAGGCTTCGATTGCGTTTTCGTCTTAGAACATTACCCGAGACATAGGAGCGCAATTGAGGATTGCCGCTACCCGACAAGCCAATAAGAGGAACGCTCATGAACTCGCTGACGTTTTTAACCCTGCTGGCCTGCTTCTTCTGGGGCTATTTCACGGGCTGGTATGGCAGGTTGAGCTGCCGGGATGAAGCCGAGGAGTGCGACCGAAGGCCACCCGGACGTTAGACGAATAGCCTAGTCGCACGGTACCGCCAACCTCTGCAGACACAAAAAATCCCCCTTGGGGCTGAGCTGGAGCAGCTCGCCTCAAGGGGGCCAGAGACTTTCACATTCCTGCCTGCTTGCCGACAGGTTGGTGAGTTTTACATTTCATACCTTAGAGAAAAAGAACGCGGTACCGCCGATACGAGAAACGGCACCCATAGAGCTTAGCATGCGAATATCTTAAAGACATGTATATAACACTTATGAATATACCATCTGACCAGGTATTTTGTCACTGGTAACGACTTCCACAAGCACATACATTACTCCAATGCGGGCACGCTTCGCCACATCCGCGAATATGATGCAGTCAAACAGTCTCTTGGGGCTGGGTGTGTTTAGTCATCACTTGCCTTTTTGCTCAAGCCATGCGTATGCTAAAGAGAAAAAGGCAGGTGAACCATGTGTTTGAGAAAATGCACAAGATCTCTCGCAAGGAAGAGGCGCAGCTTCCCGAGTTTTCCTCACACGCCGAAGCACGAAAGCACTTCGTGGGAAAATACGGCGACAACTTCGTGGCGGTGGATTCATTCATCGTAAGCGATGATCGCATTTGCTACGAATACCATCTCGTTCTCGATCGAGACGCATACACCAAAGGGATGCGTGCGCTTTACGAATCAACCCGAGGTACTACCGGCAGCTCCTCTTCTTCTGAGGTCACGAGCGTTGATCAGTTCCTCCACTCGTATCAGAAAATCGAGATCATGGACGAGGGTTCGGTGCACATACTGCATTGAACACAAAGGAGGCACGACGCTGGTCAATTGCCGCATATGCATGATATGGTTAAGAAAAAACGGTGGTGCCTAATGTGCAAAACGAACTCATACTTAGCGAGCAATCGGAAAACGGCGAGCTGATCCTCAGCCAAAACGCCGCTCAATTCATAGAACGATTCCTGGCAGATGCCGACATAGCTCCGACGACGAAGGAGACCTATCGAAAGGCGCTTCGCCAGTTTTTTCTCTGGTACGCAAGCCGAGGCGGCGGGGATCTTGCCCGCGCCGACATTCTGTCCTATAAGCAGGCACAGCTTTCCCGCATGCAGGCGAATACGGTGGGAGCCTATCTTTCCGCGTTGAGGTCATTTTTTAAATGGTTGGAGTCGGAAAAGCTATACCCCAATGTGGCAGCAGGCGTAAAGGGCGTGAAGCTGTCCAATGGTCACCGCAAGGATGCACTCACGCCTACGCAAGTTGGACGTGTGCTTGAAACACTCAAAGGAAGTACGCTACAAGCGAAGCGCGATTACGCCCTGTTCAACCTACTTGTAAGGACGGGGCTACGTACGATAGAAATCGAACGTGCAAACGTCGAGGACATGCGCAACAAGGGCGCAGTTACCGTGCTTTATGTCCAAGGCAAAGGCCGATCGCAGAAAGACGAATTCGTGGTGCTGACGGATGCGGCCGTGCGTCCCATCTATGCTTACTTGGCAGCTAGACGCGCGGAGGGACGTGAGGTCATGGGACCAGAGTCGCCGCTGTTCGCCTCTCTCTCCACCAGAACATATGGCAAGCGGCTCGTCACACGCAGCTTGCGCGGCATTGTGAAGAAAGCCCTGCGCACAGCCGGATATGACGATGCTCGTATCACGACGCATTCCTTAAGACATACATCGATAACGCTCGCTTTACTAGGCGGAGCCAGCATCCAACAAGCTCAAGCTCTTGCAAGACACGGGAACATCGGAACTACCATGATCTACTCGCACGCCCTAGACAGATTGAACGATGCCCCTGAGTACGCCATCGGGAAGATGCTCGATTTTGACTAAATCACGCGCCACGTTGTTTTACTCTTGAAGAGGTTTGCCGAGCAGAGGCATCTCCCCTGAGCAAACCTTGAGCAACGTGACGCGTTCGTATTACAGCGCTTCGCGCAGTAGTACGAACGCCCTTAGCTCTGCGGTTTGCTCTCCCATGCTGAAAGGGTGCTCTTCGTTCTTTGATTTCACGCCCAGCCCAGCAAGCCTCTAGCCTCTTCTTCCCTGCTAGCTTGGTAACAGTTCGGCCAACTCTTCCCCTTCGATCGTTGCGATCTCCTCGTTTTGGGAAATAAGTCTCATAGGATCTTTATCTCTTTTGAAGGTGGTGATCAGCATGGAGCCCGAAACTCGCAACAAGCCGAAGTGGTATGCACTATTTTTCTCTGACGGCAAAACGCCGCCGAAAGTGGTTCACGGCTGGCGCGCCGTTGTGAACGAACGCAGTAGCACAAATGCAAAGGTAACCGCTAGGGGTTTCCATACGGAAGAAATGGCGAGTCGTTACGTAAGTGGTATGGTGTCTGGCAACGTAACGTTTCAGAGCAATGAAAAACCCCACTCCATAATCGAAGTGAGGCTCGTTTAACGAAGGATCCGCGCGCCGCTCCCTTAAGCACTGCGTAGCGCGGCACAACCAATGTGGTCTCTAGAGAAAGAGAAATACCATGCGCTTAAGGGGCAATCCATTTTAATTGATAGATTACTCTTATCAAGAACGTATATTCAGTTGTGGAAAGACACTCGTAGCACTTGTCTTTTCGGTTTCCCCGCCTGCGCTCCAGGCGAATCGAATAGCGGATTTGATGATCGCCAGCTGCCGGATCCTGGACAACAGGCGACCGTCCGCTCCTGCAGGCGGCATGGAGGCGCAGGCGGGGAAACGTCAATAGAAAAGGTACGGTTATCTAACCGAGGCATGTGCTAAGCCCTGCTTTTATTGTACCAGGTCAGATGCCCAATTCGCACCATGTAGATGTTGGGCCCTCTTCCTGAATATTCAAAACACGCTGACATCTATTATTCGAGAGAGACGAGAGAAGGGCCTTCTCGCTTTTTCGGGCTATCCCTTGATTTCCTCAAAATCGTAGTAGAGGAGACGGTAGGCATCCCCTTCGTTGTAATCCTTGTGATAATGCCCAAAGAACCACTTCTTGAATTGGAGCTTATCCGCAATCTCAGTCTGTAGCCAATCGGTGTATTCGTCAGGGAAGACGGGATCGGATATACGGGGTTTCGGAATGGCGCCAGTTGGCCCACAGTGCGTGATGGCATAGTCCACCTTCCAGTCATGGGCTGCAAGGTTTGCGATGGCCTCCTCGCGCTCTTTCCGGCTCGGCACTTCGGCTTTCCACCAGCTCACGCCTTCTGTTCGGTATTCGATGTCGTGGCTATAAGCTCCGCCCATCGCAAAGAAGGTCTTACCAGCGATGTCAAAAACTTGTCCGCGAACAAGGTGAATGACATTGTCCCTGACCCTTTGCACCTGTCCGCCATTCCACTCTTCGATGAGGTAGCCAGAAAGGAGGTCGAAGTTTTCATGGTTGCCATCGACAAAAAGCGTTGTCCACGGTTTCCCCTCGAGCCAGTCAAGCCATTTTTTATCTTCGTCTCCCCGCTCGTCATCTTCGAAATACCAGACAAGTCCAAAATCCCCGCAAATGATCAAGTAGTCATCCTCGCCCAGTCCGAGCTCTTCAAAATGCCGGTCCGTGAGTTTCCAAATGTCGAAAGTCCCATGGAGATCGCCTGTCACGAATATCCTGCTCATTCTTACCTTTCTTGTTGCATTAACTGTTGACTACTAGCATGGCTGATACGAAAGCCTATTTAGTCGTGTTTTCCTTATAATTTCGTGCATTTCATTTATTTTAACTTAAAGTACAGGTGAAATTTCGTGCATATCAGTTGGAAGAGAGCTTGCAAAGAACCGTTCTTTCAAGAAGACGGCACGCTGCCACATCATTGGTCATGATGAACACGGTTGATGATGCTGTGCCGTTTGTCCTTAGAGTCTTCTTGCTAACGGCTTGTTCCCGATTTGCCTACAGCGAAATGACAACTTTCCCTTCTTCACCTGCGGTTTCTTTTGAGATGCGACACTTTTGCTTGTCGATTTAGTTCTTGCGGACGAGGGTTTCCTTCTCGCCATGAAGATTTGGAACATGGTTTCGCCGGAACATCATTTCACAGGCAGGTGCAACATGAAGAGCAAAGATGAGCCGAATGCTTTAAACACTGAAGACGGTCGTTACCGCGCAGAATTTCGCGCTGCCGCACGAGAACGCCTTCGTGACTACGTTGAGTCTATAACCACCCCTGCCCCTCGTTTTGGCAACAATGCCTTCGTTTGCCCGTGCTGCAAGAGCGGAACTGGCAACAATGGTAAGTACACTCCTGCCTTCTTCCTCTTCCGCACCAGGGCGGGAGAGCTTCATTTCAAATGCCACGCCTGTGACATC
>JAFXIM010000028.1 GCA_017533165.1 Eggerthellaceae bacterium | reverse complement strand
TACGTTGACGGCGTGGCCATGCCCATCGAGGTCAACGGCAGATACGCTACCGTGCCCTTGGCTCAAAGCGGCGCGCAGAGCATCACCATGTATGAGATGAACACCTCGAACAGCTCTGATCCTCATGCGGTATATCCGGTACGCATGAGCACCTGGCTCGTATCTCAATCGGGCGACACCTATACGGTGACGCGTTACTATGCCCTCGACGATTTGCTGGTATACGCTGGCAGCTCCATCCGCATCAGCGGTACTAAGGGCATTCGCATGATCACGGGCATGCCCGAGCAGATCAAGGATCTGCTCACCGGCCCAGGCGTCAACGGTTACTCCATCGTGGAGACGGGCACTCTCATCGCATGGAGCGACAAGGTTCAAAACGGCAGCCTGACCTTTGAAACACCCGGTGTAAGCCGCGGCAAGGCATATGTTGAGGGATCGAAGGACCCGGTGTTTAACACGTCAGGCGGTATTGAGTACTACACCAACGTGCTCGTTGGCTTCAGCAGCGCCGACCAGTACAAACGAGACCTATCCATGAGACCCTATGTCATTCTCGAGGATGCCGAAGGCGAGCAGTTTGCCGTTTACGGCGGAACGGTGCAGCGCAGCATTGGCTATATCGCTGAGCAGAACGCCGATTCGTTCCAGCCGGGCACTGCAGCCTACAGCTACGTACACGGCATCATCGACGCGTGCAGGGGGTAGCTATGAGGCTTGATTTCGGAAAGTTTGCCATAGTGGCCGTGAGCGCCTGCTCGTTGATTGGCGCAAGTGCTGCTGTTGCTGCGGCGCTGAGCCTGAGCAAGCCGGTAGAAGAGCCCCCGCCGCCGACTCCCACCACCCTGCAGGCTGTTGTGAAGGCGGACGGCGTGCTTGTCGAAGGCCCCGAGCTTGCGCGCGGCAGCGAGCTTTCCTCCATCGAGGAGGCAAGCGAGCTTTCGGGTGCGTACGCGGGCTTGTATTACCGCGCCGTGTGCGATGGAAAGACCGTCTATGTCGCCAAGGCAAAGGTGCGCACGTCGGCTGAACCTGCCTACGAGCAGTGGACGGGTTTCGCCACGGCTGATGCCATCATTTTCGCACGACCCGATTTTACGGGAGATGACCTCTTGACGCTTTCAGCGAACGAGGAGGTCACGGTGCTTGACGCCATAGGCGATATTCTCTTCGTTCGAAACGCCGATGGTTACGAGGGTTATATTTCATCGTCTAAGGTAGCGACTTCACCCGCCGAGGAAGAGGCTCCCTCCGCGACCGGCAACGCCTCGAGTGCGTCTTCGAGCTCCAAGCGTCCGAGCTCTTCCAATGGGTCATCCTCTTCGGGCTCAAGCTCGAGCGGTTCGAGCAACGCCGCCCCCTCAAGCCCGCCGTCGACGGGAGGGAATTCGGGTAATTCCGGTAATTCGGGCAGTTCCTCAGGAGGCGGATCTTCCGTCGACGGTGACGAGATGACGCTTCCCGTGAGCTTCGCCCTTCACAAGGACCCCTTCCTCTTCGGCGTAGGCGTTGCCTATGCGGATGAGCCTGAAAGCTCCGGCGTGACAGGCGTGGTGCTTATCGATGGCGCTCAAAGCTACGTTGCGATGCTCAACCGCGGCGATGCGGTCACCGTGAAGGTCGACGAAGATTTCGGGTTCGAGGGCAGAAAGCTTACTGACGGATCCGAAGCCGAGCGCGCTGTGGCTTTAAGGGACGCGAAGGATGAAGCTCAGCTTGAGGGAAACGATGAGGAACCCATTCCTGCTGAACCCAAGGATGCGGCAAGCGATAAGGTCATGCGGCAAAGTCCCGAGGATGCTGCTTTGGCAGGCGGGGACGCATCACGCGAAGACATGTGTACCATCGAAGTTAACGGGCAGGAGGCTTATCTTCCCGAAAGCCTTATTCGCCTTGACGACGAGCTTGCTTTCGAGGAGCGTAGCGTCTATGCCCTCGAGGGGGCAACCCTGTATGCCGACTACGGCCTAAAGGCCGCATCGCGTGAGCTTGAGCCCAATACGGAGCTGAGGGTCGTTGACGCTATTGATTCGGTTTTGGTTGTCGAGCTTGATTCTGCGCTGTTCTATCTGCCCGAAAGCTCAACCTGCGCCGAGCCTGCGCAGCTTCCCGAAGATGAGGAAGCCGGGGAAGGTGATGCCGCCGCTCAGTTAGGCTCATCTTCTGCATCTAAGCCTTCTGCCAACAGGGGAGGTTCGGGCGGCTTGTCTGGCAATTCCGGATCTTCAGGCTCTTCCGGGGGGTCATCTGGTGGGTCTGCTAGCGGTTCCGCGTCAAGCGGTACAACTGACTCAAGTTCAAACGGCGGCTCTTCTGGTTCTGGTGCGTCTGGTTCCGACTCTAGCTCCTCCGACGAGGACGCCTGGACGGCCCCGAAGCTGTAGCGAGACTTTGTTGGCTTGCGGTTGTCGCTTACGAGCTCAGGCTTCGCTAAATCTTACGCTTGAGAGGGATTGAGTTATAAAAAGTGATTGACATAGTTCAATATAGTTATTAATGTGCCACCTGTAAGGGCTTGAAGGGAAGGAATCCGGCAAGTCGCGGGTTCCCAGCTTATTATGGGAGGCGTAATCGTGGAAATAATCGTCATCACCGCAGCAACGATTCTCGTCAGTTGGCTACTGCGCAATCAGATAAAACGTCACCCAGGGGTCTTCTATGGTTTAGCAGCTTTGCTCGAGGTTGCTTACGTCGCGGGCACGTATCTGGGTCTTCCTGATTTCATCTGGCAACCTTTGTTTCTGCTGATCCAGAAGTGCACTTTGGCGACCGCCTTGTTTATTGTGGTGATGTACGTAGGTGTGCTTCCGAAGGGCTCAAAGCATTATCTGTGGCTTAAGGGTATTCGCGCCGAGCTTTCCATCCTTGCGTGCATCTTGTGTCTGGGGCACATGGTCATGTGTCTCATTCCCTACCTTCCGCGAATTCTTTCCGGTACTGGAATTAAGGGCAACGTCCTGTTCTCCTTTGTTCTGGCGATAGCTCTGTTTGTTTTGGTGCTGGTCCTCGGTATCACATCGTTTAACAGCGTTAAGAAAAGAATGAGCACTGCTACTTGGGTCAAGGTGCAGAAGTGGGCCTATCTCTTCTATACGCTGCTGTACGTGCATCTGATGGCAATGCTGCTCCCCTCCGCCCTGAACGGCGGCGTACAGGCCGTCATTACCACAAGCTTCTATACGCTTGTGTTCGTGTCGTACGCCGTCCTCAGGGTGCGTCGAGCCGTATTGGATAAAAAGCAGGCGCACGTCGAAGGGGCCGCTGCGTAGATCGAGACCGGGCCATTGACGTCGAGGCGGGTGTCTGTTGCTAAGCAGATACCCGCTTTCCATTTCATGAACTAAACGGGCAATGGATGCAATCGATGGGTGGGCGGGCAAAATTCGCCCTAAATTAGGAAACATGTTGGAAATACGTATGGAGATTAAGTGATTGTCCTAGTATACTAGGCAAATAGGGGATTACGGGGGGTACGTGTTTCGCTAGCGTTCTTCGCGTTCCCGCTGCCGTGTTCGCGTCATGCGGACGCCTGTCCACGAGGTGGCAGAACCTAGACGAGAAAGAGAGATAGCAGTCTTTCGCCCAGGGTTCGTTGAGCTTCGATTTCGGGACTCTCGCGCTTTGGTGCTACGTGCGTTGCTGTGGAGACGTATGTGGTTTTAGCGGGTGGCTGCGACTGATTCTGAGGAGAATCTTATGAGCGAGACGAAAGGTCTGACCAGGCGCGCATTCCTTGTAGGTACTGCTGCAATGGGTGCAATGGCAGCGCTGACTGGTTGTGCTACCTCCTCTGTCAAGGAGAGCACGCCGGTGAACGCCGCTGCGGTGGAGGCAGGTGAGGTCGAGATCAAGCATGTTTGGTGCAACATGTGCGGCCCTGCTAAGACCGTTTGCTCCAAGTACGCCTACATGAAGGATGGCGTATGGGTCAACGTGGAGGGCAACCCCTCTGCTGGTAACAACTGGGGCGTTGGTTCTAAGTCCCTGTGCGTCAAGGCGCAGGCGGCGATGCAGACCATTAACGACCCGCTGCGCCTCATGTATCCCATGAAGCGCGTTGGCGAGCGCGGCGAAGGTAAATTCGAGCGCTGCACGTGGGACGAGGGCATGCAGCTGTTCACCGATGCCCTGAAGAAGCTTCAGGCAGAAGGCCGTCCTCAGGATCTGGGCATTCTGTCCCCGCAGTTCTTTGGCGTCCTGGCAACCGTCGGTCGCCGTTTCCTGAACGTATATGGTTCCCCGAACTACATGCACTCTGCAATTTGCGCTATGCAGCGTTCAATGACCAAGCGCGTCACCATCGGCAGCGCAACCGCCTCCGGCCCCATGGGCAAGTGCAAGCTCTATGTCAACTGGGGCGCTAACCCCGAGAACTCTGCTCAGAACCAGGGCAACCCCTACAACAGGGTCAGGGGTCTCGAGAACGGCATGCAGGTCATCGACATCCGTCCGATGATGGATCAGCTTGCATCCAAGGCTACCGTTTGGGTTCCCATCCGTCCTGGCACCGACGCCGCTTTGGCATTGGGCATCCTGGGTTATATCATCAACAACAACCTGCATGACAAGGCGTTCTGCGAGCAGTGGATCAACGGCTTTGACAAGTTTGCCGAGCATGTGAAGCAGTTCTCCCTTGAGTGGGCCTCCGAGAAGACCGGCGTTGACGTGGCAACCATCGAGAAGGTCGCCCGCATGATGGGCACCACCAAGCCGATGAGCATCGTCGACGGCAACGGCATCGGCGACCAGCAGAACGACGGCACCGCGGGTCTGCAGGCCATCCTTGCCATCGCCGCTGTTACCGGCAACCTCTACACCAGCGCACCCGCTTCCCCGGCGATCAAGACGAAGGCCATCGACATTCTGACCGACCGTATGCCCGCCTCCGACGAGG
>JAFXIM010000241.1 GCA_017533165.1 Eggerthellaceae bacterium | reverse complement strand
GGCTCATGAGCTTCTGTTCGCCGAAGCCAAGGATCCCCTGATGAGAGGTGCATATCGAGTCGTTGAGGTAGAAATTACAGGCACGACCTTTCAGCCTACGCCAGCCATGTTCATAGCTGAAAGAATGGATCAACTCATCTCCAGCTGCAGCAGAAGCAGACGCCATCCCGCAATCATAGCCTCGCTCTTCCACCTTGAGTTCGAAAGCATCCACCCGTTCATTAATGCCAACGGAAGAACAGGGCGACTTATAAGCAATTACATCCTGATGAATGCCGGGTTTGAACCAGTAAACATTCAAGCCGAGAGCAGAGCTCGATACATTTCAAACCTACGAGCTTTCCAAGTTGAGGATGACCCACTGCCCTTCGTTGCGTTTTTCTGCGAAAACCTCCTAGAGCGCCTAGTCAAAATCGAAACTCAGCTATCTGGCACAGCCGCTCCTAGAGCAAGAAAGCACCGCTCCGCCTTTGAGGCATTCGCCTACGAAGTGGATGCACTCAACCAGCCAGCAACCCTGAAGGCCAAACCATCAACCAACCAAGTAAACGTCTGCCAGTCACCCTCAACCGACCAAGTGACCGACCAAGTCGATCGCCTGTTGGAAGCTTTAGGAGATGCAGAAAAGTCCGCTTCCGAACTCATGGAGACCTTAGGGCTTAGGCACAAGCCGTCCTTCAGGGAGTCTTACTTGAGACCTGCGTTAAATCTGGGGCTCATCGAAATGACCATTCCCGAAAAACCTCGCAGCAGCGCCCAAAAATACCGGAGGAGAAGGTAAGCGCACCGCCAAACGCCAGCCGCCAAACGCTTGCCGACCAAGCACCAGCTGCCAAGCGCCAGCGCCCAGCGCATCGCCAAATCCACCCCTATAACGGCGACAAGCTGTCGTCCTCTTTCTTCAAGCGGCTCCATCGATGCGCAGCCACGTCGCACGTGTGCAGCACGGCAATGGGATTGTTGCCCAGCATGCGATCCTTCACCACAAAGGTGGTGCACGGCGCGTCGGAGTGGCGCGTGAAGATGCTGTCGTGCCCCACGCACAAACCCATGATCACGTTGAGCTCGGTCCCCGCGGCGTTCAAGCGCTCGGCCTGCGCCAGCGGATTGCACGTCGTAGCGTCAGGCTTGGCCATGCCGCCCTCGGGGATGCCCAGCTGCTCGTGGGTGACGGACCCGTACTTGCAGCTCACGCCAAAAACCTCGTAGCCGTGAAGGCGCAGGATCTTCGCCGTGGTGAGCGCCTCGGCCTGCATGGCGCCGCAGTTGGCGATGCCGATCTTGCGATACCCAAGGCGTCGCGCGAAATCCATGATCTCCTCAAGGCGGCACAAACCCTCCCGACCGCAGCGTGCGGCAACCTCGTTAGCAGCCTGGATGATCTGCAGGTCGAGATCGACGTAGGCAGCGGCCAAGCCCTCGCGCTCGTCGGGTGACAACGCGGCAGACGGACAGAACTTAGGCTGATGCATCTGCCCCGGCTTCTTGCAGCCGCCCGTAGCACAGTCGATGCAAGAACGAGAACCGTCAGTCATAGAATCCCTCTCTCGTGAAACACCTGAGCGTCAATCAAACGCCACTACCTCGATCAGCCTCAAGCGCCTAAAGCCCTCAAGGGGATCACGTATATGCCAGGACGCGCTTCTCGGGCATACTCGCCATTTCCGACGATGACGGCCATGAAGCTCGTCAAGTATCACAATCCCTGCCGCCTAATACGGCTAGTATAGCTGCATTCGGATTTTCCCGAAGTTTACATTCGGATTTTCCGAGATCGTATCTTCGTCGAGGACGGCAACACCGAGAACTGAGGTGTCGTCGTGGTCTGCCCAGTGTTTCAAAATGGAGAAGGTAAGCGCTCCGCAACAAGGGCGCTTGTCGAGACCCTGTCCGAAGTGCGCAGGCCGCGCCAATTCAAGCGGAGAAGGCAAATGCGAAAGCCAACAGGGCATGACACCTCGTCCAATCACGTGCTATCATTGATATCACGTGATCAAACACCTCTCGAGCAAGGAGCGTGCCCATGTCCGACCTGCTCATCCGCAACATCAACGAAGACCTTAAGCGCGAGCTGTCGGCACGCGCCGCCCGGAACGGGCGCTCCCAGCAAGCCGAAGCCCTCTCGATCCTGGAATCTGCGCTAGCAGACAGCAGCCGCAGCTGGGTAGTCCTTCTTAGCCGCGCAGCCGAACGCGCCGACGGATTCGACCTCCCCGAAATCGAGCGCCACCCCGCCCGATCTACAAACGTGGAGGGATGGCTGTGATGTACGTAGTCGACACAAACGTTATCTCCGAGCTCATGAAGAAAAGCCCCTCGCACGAGGTAATCTCCTGGTTTCAGGATCACGAGAACAAGGTGTACCTCACGTCGGTAACAGTAAAGGAGCTCTATTACGGAATGCTGCGCCTGCCCGAAGGCAAGCGCAAAAGCCTCCTACGGGAATCCCTTACCGCAATCATCATGGAATGCGCCGACAAAACGCTGGCCTTCGATGGGTATTGCGGCTACCTCTGCGCAGAGCTGCACCAGCGCGCCGTCTCCCAAGGCAGGACGCCTACCATAGAAGACCTCATGATCGCCGCCATTTGCCTTCGCAACGATGCGGTTCTCGCAACACGCAACACCAAGGACTTCGAAGACTTGGGCCTCACCTTGGTCAACCCTTTCGAATATGAAAGCGAAACGCTCAAACACCTAAAGAAGGAACAAGCCATCTAACCAGCACCATGGTGCTCACCGACCACTTCACGTCACCAGCGATCGACCAGGTAAGCACCTGTCAACTACCCATGACCGACTAAGTAAACGCCTACCGACCACCATAACCGACCAAGTGACCGACCAAGTGACCGACCAAGTTTCACCAACATCGCGATGTTAAGATGCTTCTAATTCATCAACATAACAACGATGCGCACCCCGGTCACATAAGGAGGCCCGCATGGGCTTTGAATTAATAGAGAAGATCTCTCCCATCATCGACAAAATTGATCAACTGCAAACTCGCGTAAATGAGCTGAAGGCAGCGAACCCCGATGCGTACGACAAAATAATGCACGCTTGGGCCGTTGAATCCACCTACAACTCAAACAACATCGAGGGCAGCACCCTGTCGCTTGGTGACACTGCTTTGCTCTACGCAGGCGAAAGTGTTGATGCCCCAGCTGATGACATCAGGCAGGCCGAAGGCGGCTTTGCCGCACTTAACTTCCTCTACAAGTCAGTTTCCGAGAATATCGCCTTAAGTGAAGACCTTGTAAAACGGGCTCATGAGCTTCTGTTCGCCGAAGCCAAGGATCCCCTGATGAGAGGTGCATATCGAGTCGTTGAGGTAGAAATTACAGGCACGACCTTTCAGCCTACGCCAGCCATGTTCATAGCTGAAAGAATGGATCAACTCATCTC
>JAFXIM010000240.1 GCA_017533165.1 Eggerthellaceae bacterium | reverse complement strand
TTATTATACATTTTCTGTATATTTGTATTCGTCAATAAGCATTATATTTCGAATAATTGGGCGGGTATCATACGGGTCGAGGAGATTCCCACACATATTCGGAGCAGCCCGTTACAGCTGCGCATGTGCTCCTCCTTCATTAAACGTTGAGGTCTCCCGGCGTTGCCGCTTCTCCCACTTCCCAGCGGCAACCGCCCCTCGGCGCAAGCTTCACATTGCTTTTCGGGCGCCTGCGGGCGCTTTTGTTTTTCCCGGAAAAGATCTGTCGCAAGCAGTCCAGCGTGATCCCCAATCACACGGCTCTCCCCAACGTTTCAGTGGCATACCCTTTACACTCCAGCGTCACATAGATCGCACGGGCGCTTGAAACTGACACACCTCCTACACTGAAGCACGCTGTGATTGTTCAACAGGCAGGAGAAACCATGTGCACGGGCATCAGATTTACCGATCCATCGGGTGACATGTACTTCGGTCGCAACCTCGACTGGAGCACGTCCTACGGCGAGAAGGTCCTCGTCACCCCGCGACAATACCAACGCAGGTGGGCCTTCGCTGGCACCGCAAGCGACAAGGCGCCCCTCAAGGAAGGA
Source organism: Eggerthellaceae bacterium (assembly GCA_017533165.1). The sequence continues at coordinate 3,138 of JAFXIM010000240.1, read as the reverse complement.
ACCTGCAAGCACGCCATCATCGGCATGGGCATCGTAGCGGAAAACATCCCCCTCTACTTCGACTGCGCAAACGAGGCGGGGCTCGCCATCGCCGGCTTGAATTTTCCGGGCTACGCGAGCTACGAAGAAAAGGCCGTCGGCGGCAAGACCAACGTAGCCGCCTATGAATTCCCCCTGTGGGTGGCAAGTTCCTTCGAAAGCGTTGATGAGGTAGAGGTGGCACTTGCGCACACCGCCATCGTAGCCAAGGCCGTTGACGAGCGCTACCCCGTGTCCTTGCTCCACTGGATCATCGGAGACGGCAAACGCAGCATCACCGTCGAGTACACCGAAGCAGGCATGCAGGTTCACCGCAACGAAGTCGACGTACTGACTAACCAGCCCGACTTTGCGTGGCACAGGGAAAACCTGCGCAACTACATCTCAGCAAGCAACCAGTTCCCCACGCCCGTAAGCTGGCGATCCGCTAAGCTTGCCGCCTGGGGCTCGGGTTCGGGCATGCGGGGGATTCCAGGCGACTACTACTCCCCTTCCCGCTTCGTCCGTGCAGCCTACCTGAACGCTCACTACCCCGACCAGGACACCGAAGCCGAAAACGTGCTTAGGCTGTTCCACACCCTGAACAGCGTGGGCATGATCGACGGTGCGGCACTCATGAGCAACGGGTTTTATGAGAAGACCATCTACACCGGCGGCTACTCCGTCAAAACACGCAGCTACTACTTCAACACCTACGAAGATCCGGCGATCAAGTACGTATCGCTTGCCGAGGTGGGCGCAAACGGAAGCGAGCTGTTCGCTCCCGAACCAAAACTGTGGCCCGCGCTTGCATAAAGCCAGATAAACCCACCGATTAGGGCATAAATTCTCAAGCGCTTACTTCTTGTCCAGTAATAATTCGCTACAATGGCGCACTAAAGCAATGCGGTGGTAAGAAAACCACCCTGGGCAAGGAGGCCTTTCATGTATGTAACCTGCCTCGATCTTGAAGGCGTGCTCGTTCCGGAAATCTGGATCGAATTCGCCGAGGCTACCAATATTCCCGAGCTCAAGCGCACTACGCGCGACGAGCCTGATTACGCCAAGCTGATGGCATACCGTATTGCCATCCTTGAAGAGCACGGCCTGGGACTCAAGGAGATCCAGGAAGTCATCTCCACGCTTGACCCCATGCCGGGAGCCAAGGAGTTCCTCGACGCCCTGCGCGCCGAGGGCCAGGTGATCATCATTTCCGACACCTTCTCCCAGTTCGCAGCTCCTCTCATGAAGAAGCTCGGTTGGCCGACCATCTTCTGCAACGAGCTCGTCGTAGCCGACGACGGCAAGATCACCGGCTACAAGATGCGCTGCGAGCCGAGCAAGCTGACCACCGTCAAGGCTCTGCACAGCTGCGGGCTCGAAACCGTTGCCGCAGGCGACAGCCACAACGACCTTGGCATGATCAAGGCCTCCAAAGCAGGCTTTTTGTTCAAGAGCACGGATGCCATCAAAGCGGAAAACCCTGACATCCCCGCCCTTGAGACCTACGACGAATTGCTGGAAGCCATCAGGGCAGCACTTGCGTAAGGCATGCGTCACACGGTAGAGGGTAATTGAAGCCTTCTCGCGCTCCTTAAAAGTAACAGAGCCCCGCGTGCGGGGCTCTCGTTATTATTGGGGTATTTCCATCGCTGGCGGCGCCGGCTCGGGTGAACCACCCGAGTCATCTGGTTCGGGCTCTCTCTTCCATACCTCATCGAGAAGGCGGCCCGCCGTAGCCACAAAGGGCACTCCAAGCAAAACGCCTGCAACGCCAAAGAGCGCGCCACCCGCAAACACTGCAAGTAGAACCCAGATGCCGGACACGCCAACCGACCCGCCGACAACGCGCGGGTAAATGAAATTACCCTCGATCTGCTGGAGGATCAGGAGGAAGACGGCAAACACAAGCGCCTGCTCAAGCGAAGTAGGCAGAATCATAAAAGCACCGACGATACCGCCAATCCATGCGCCCACCAAAGGAACGAGGGAGAACAGGCCAACAAGAGGACCAATGGTCATAGCGTAAGGAATGCCGAGCGCCGACATACCAACCGTGCAAAGCGTACCAAGAATCATAGCCTCGAAGCACTGACCAGTGATAAAGCGCGAGAAGCTATCATTGGCGATATCGCAAGCATGGCAAACCTTCCTGTAGGAAGGCTCGGACAAAACGGTATAGCCCAAAGTCTTCGCGCCCGCCTTCACGCGCTCCTTGCCCATCAGCAAGTAGATGGCGAAAACCAGCGCAATGAAGCCGTCGAACACGCCGCTTGTCAAAGCGCCCGTAAGAGTGAATGCCGAGGAGACAACCTTGTCCACGCCGCCAATCTGCTCGATGGCCTCCGAGACGATCTTCTCCCACTCGCTCAGGTCATTACTGAACACAGCCAGGTAACCCGTGTCCAGACTAAACTTCTGAACGAAGTCGCTCACGGCATGGAAAGCCGCCGCAATGCCTTGGAACAAGGCGGTAACGGACTCAACCAACTGCTCCGAGATCAAAACACCGACGACGCCGAGAACCACCGCAACAATCAGCAAGGCTACGATCATGCAAACAAGCCTGCGCGTCTTAAGGACAACAACATGGTTTGACTTGGGAAAATACAGCTTCTCCAACCGAACCATAATGAGATTCAGCAGATAGGCTACGATGGCACCCGTGAAGAAAGGCAGGAGAACCTCGTACACCCGAATCACAGCAGCCACCACGTCGTCGAAGCGCGCAATAAACAAAACGGCTAAAGCCAGAAGGGCAACGACGTAAGCGATACGACGCTTAGTCCAGCCGTCCTTTAACGTAACCTCGACGTCATCATCATGAAGATGATCGACAAACTCTTTTTCTCCGAACGGGATCTTCAGCTGCATCTCGCTTGCAAACCTCTTTCATGTTTCTGTGGTGCGTTTCGGTTTATGCGTGCCATTGTAACCGCTGTCCCGAGCAAATAAGACGAGGTAGGCAACGAGGGCACAAGGCTTCCATTTTCTACCCTGAGCAAAGTTTTCATTTTCACTCCGAAAAACAGTGGCGCCCGCCTGCAAACCAGGTGGGCGCCACTGCACATGGAGGGAAAGCCAACGCACTTACGCGGTGGCAGGTGGATAAGCTTTATG
>JAFXIM010000239.1 GCA_017533165.1 Eggerthellaceae bacterium | reverse complement strand
GGCGGCATCACTCATCCCGGTGGCCGACGCAAAAGAAGAGGCGCCCTCTTTCGAAGACGCCTCCCCTGCTATTTAGCCTTGAGCTGGAGAAGGTAATCGCTGCGCTCTAGTGCGCTAAGCTCAACACCTCACGTCGCAGCAAGGCCCGGCTCAGGCATCGCGGCGAGCGCACGTCAAGCGCGCTTCTCGCTGCGCCTTAGTGCGCAGCCTTCTCCCCCTTTGCGCGCTGGTCGGCCAAGTTGGCCTTCGCCACCGAAATCATCAGCTTGATGCGGTTGAGCTGGTTGACCTCGGAAGCACCCGGATCGTAGTCCACCGCCACGATGTTGCTCTGCGGGTACTGGCGGCGCAGCTCCTTGATGGTTGCCTTGCCGACTACGTGGTTGGGCAGGCAGGCGAAGGGCTGCGTGCATACGATGTTGGGAACACCCGAGTGGATGAGCTCGATCATCTCGCCCGTGAGCAGCCAACCCTCGCCCATCGAGTTGCACAGCGAGAGCACTTCTTCGGCGTAGCCGGCAACCGTGTAGATGTCAGCCGGGGGCTCGAAGCGCTTTGATGCGGCGAGGGCGTCGTTAACCGGCTTGCGGAAGCGCGCGATGGCGTCAAGCGCAATGCGGCTTCCCACCGCGCCCTTGTGGCTGCGGCCAAGCGGCTTCTCCTGGAAGACGGCGCCCGCAATGCCGAAGAGGAAGAACTCGATCAGGCCCGGGACAACGGCTTCGCAGCCTTCGCGCTCGATGACGTCCACCAGCTCGTTGTTAGCCGTGGGGTGGAACTTCACCAGGATCTCGCCGACCACACCCACGCGCGGCTTAGTGCCCTCGCCCTGCAAAGGCAGCTCGTCGAACTCGCGAATGATCTGGCGGGCGGTGCGCTTGAACTCGCCGCGGGACACGCCGCGGAACAGCTGCTTCTTGCACACGGCGTTCCACTTCTCGTAGAGCGCGTTGGCAGAGCCCGGCTCAACCTCGTAGGGGCGCGTACGATAGAGCACCTGCATGAGGAGGTCGCCGTAAATGAGGGCGTATATTGCCTGCAAGAGCATCTTCGGCGTAACCTTGAAGCCGGAGTTGCGCTCGCCGAGGTCCTTGAACGACAGCGAGATGACCGGGATGTGCTCAAGGCCCACCGACTTGAGCGCCTTGCGGATGAGCGCAATGTAGTTGGTGGCGCGGCAACCGCCGCCGGTCTGCGTGATGATGATGGCGAGCTTGTCGGTATCGTAGCGACCGCTCATAACCGCCTCCATGACCTGGCCGGTGGTCAGGATGGACGGATAGCAGATGTCGTTGTTGACGTACTTGAGGCCCGCCTCCACAGCACCGTGGTCAACGCTGGGCAGAAGCTCCAGGTTGTAGCCGAAGCGATGGAAGATGTCGATCAGCAGATCGAAGTGGATCGGCGCCATCTGAGGAGCCAGAATGGTAAAGCGATCTTCCTTCATCTTCTCGGTGTACTCGGCACGCGGGAATTCGCTCGAAGCGCTTTCGCGCTTGTTGATGTGCTGGGCACGCGCGCTGGCAGAGGCCTTCTCGGTGAAGGTACGCGGAACGAGCTGCTCAATCTTGGTGAAGTCGATGCTCGCAGCCGCACAGGTAGCGCAGGCCTCGGGCGTGCAGGCGTCGGTAAGGCCGGCGCAGTGAGCCATGGTGCCTTCGGCTCCGGCGAGCTTGGCGGCAGCTTCAACGGCGGCGCGCTCACCTTCTGCACCCTTTGCCTTATTGGAGGCGTTGCCCACAACCTTGCCAGACCTCTCGTCGATCTGGTCGTTCAGGGCGGCGAGCAGGCTTCGCACGCGAATGCGGGCGGCGCCCAGGTTGGAAACCTCGTCGATCTTGAGAACGGTGTACACCTTGCCCGCCGACTCCAAAATCTCCTGCACCTGATCGGTGGTAACGGCATCGAGGCCGCAGCCGAAGGAGTTCAGCTGGATGAGGTCGAGGTCGTTGCGCAAGGTGGCAACCTTGGCCGCCGCGTAAAGGCGTGTATGGTACATCCACTGGTCAACCGCGCGGATGGGGCGCTCGAGCTCAGCCAAATGAGCGATGGAGTCCTCGGTGAGAACCGCCAGGCCAAAGGAGTTCAAAAGCTCGGGAATGGCATGGTTGATCTCGGGGTCGTTATGGTAGGGACGGCCCGCCAACACGATGCCGTGGGTGCCGGTCTTCTCCATCCAGGCAAGCGTCTCAACGCCCGCACGGCGCATGTCGCGCTTGAAGGCCTCATCTTCCGCCCAAGCAGCCTCAACCGCTGCGGCGATTTCGGCACGGGAGAACAGGGGGCCGTACTTGCGCAGGATGCCCGCGTGGTTTTCGCAGAGCTCCACGTAGAGGCGCTCCTTCAGGGCCTCCTTGTTGTCATAGGGAATCCACGGGTTGAGGAAGCGCTCCTCGGAGTCGTGGATCTCATCGATGTTGAGGCGAAGAGCCTCGGGATAGCTCGCCACGATGGGGCAGTTGAAGTGGTTGCCCGCCGTCATGTCCTCCTGGCGCTCCCACTTGGCGCAGGGCATCCAGATGAAGTCGACGTTTTTGTCGAGCAGGTTCATGATGTGGCCATGCGAGAGCTTGGCCGGATAGCACACGCTCTCGGAGGGCATGGATTCGATGCCGGCCTCATAGGTCTTCTTGGTCGACGGGTCGGAGGAGATCACGCGGAAGCCGAGTTTAGTGAAGAAGGTAAACCAGAACGGGTAGTTCTCGTACATGTTGAGAGCACGCGGGATGCCCACGGTGCCATGGCTTGCCTCCTCGGGCGAAAGAGGCACATAGTGATCAAACAGGCGCTTGGACTTGTATTCGAAAAGATTGGGAATGTCCTTGGTCTCATCATGGGTGCCCGCGCCCTTTTCGCAGCGGTTGCCCGTGATGAAGCGGCGGTGCTTGCCGGTCTTCTCGTCCTTGCCAAAGTCGTT